>NZ_JASCPN010000110.1:0-7338 GCF_029960155.1 Pseudomonas sp. PS01300
CTCCCACAAGGGCCGATGTGATCCTTGTGGGAGCGGGCTTGACCCGCGATGGGCGGCGCAGCCGCCCCAATCAAATCAGAGCAGGGTTTCGATCCGCAGCGTATTGGTCGACCCCGGCTTGCCAAAAGGCACACCGGCAGTGATCAACAGGATGTCGCCACGGCTGGCCATGCCCTGGGCCTGGGCAATCTCCAGTGCCGTGGACACCACTTCGTCCACCTGGCGCAACCGATCGTTGACCACCGAATGCACGCCCCAGGCCACACTCAGGCGCCGTGCGGTGTTGAGGTTGGGGGTCAGGTTGAGGATCGGTGCACGCGGCCGTTCACGCGCTGCGCGCAGGGTCGAGTTGCCCGACTCGCTGTAGTTCACCAGCACCGCCACCGGCAGGATGCCGCTGATGCGACGGATCGCGCAGCTGATCGCATCCGACACGGTGGCCTCGGCCTGTGGCCGGCCCACGTCCAGCTGGGCCTGGTAGTCCGGGCCGCTTTCGACCTGGCGGATGATCTTGCTCATCATCTGCACCGCTTCGAGCGGGTAGTCGCCCGAGGCAGTCTCGGCCGACAGCATCACCGCATCGGCGCCCTCGGCCACGGCGTTGGCCACGTCGGTGACCTCGGCGCGGGTCGGGGCCGGGCTGAAGCGCATCGACTCGAGCATCTGCGTGGCCACCACCACCGGGCGGCCCAGCTGGCGGCAGGTGGTGATGATGCGCTGCTGGATCTGCGGCACGCTTTCGGCCGGCACTTCCACGCCCAGGTCGCCACGGGCGACCATGATCGCGTCGCTCAACTGGGCAATCTCGCGCAGTTGCGCGACCGCCGAGGGCTTCTCGATCTTGGCCATCAGGTAGGCCCGGTCGCCGATCAGCTGGCGCGCCTCGATGATGTCTTCAGGGCGCTGCACGAACGACAGGGCCACCCAGTCCACGCCCAGCTCCAGGCCGAAGGTCAGGTCGCGACGGTCCTTTTCGGTCAGCGGGCTGAGCTCGAGCAGCGCCTGGGGCACGTTCACGCCCTTGCGGTCGGACAGTTCGCCGCCGTTGAGCACCTCGGTGTCGATGGCGTCGGCGTGCTTGGCGGTCACGCGCAGGCGCAGTTTGCCGTCATCGAGCAGCAGGTCCATGCCCGGCTCCAGCGCGGCGATGATCTCCGGGTGGGGCAGGTTGACCCGCTGTGCATCGCCCGGTGTGGCATCCAGGTCCAGGCGCAGGGCCTGGCCGCGTTGCAGCTGCACCTTGCCTTCGGCAAAACGCCCGACGCGCAGCTTGGGGCCCTGCAGGTCCATGAGGATGCCCAGCGGGTAGTTGAGCTGGCGCTCCACTTCGCGGATCCATTCGAAACGCATGGCGTGGTCGGCGTGCTCGCCGTGGCTGAAGTTCAGGCGAAAGATGTTCACCCCGGCTTCGACCAGCTGACGGATGTCGTCGATGCCTTTGGTCGCGGGGCCGAGGGTGGCGAGGATTTTGACTTTCTTGTCAGGCGTCATGTTGTGCGGTCTCGAGGATCAGGATGGCGCGAAAATCGTTGACGTTGGTGCGCGTGGGCTCGGTAACGATCAAGGCGTCGAGCGCGGCGAAATAACCGTAGCCATTGTTGTTGTCCAGCTCGTCTGCCGCCGACAGGCCCAGGGCCTGGGCACGCGCATAGCTGTCGGGGGTCATGAAGGCCCCGGCGTTGTCTTCGGAGCCGTCGATGCCGTCGGTGTCACCGGCCAGTGCGTACACGCCGGGCAACCCCTTCAGGCTTTCGGTGAGGCTGAGCAGGAACTCGGCGTTGCGCCCGCCGCGGCCATTGCCGCGCACGGTGACGGTGGTTTCGCCGCCCGACAGGATCACGCAGGGCGCCGCCAGTGGCTGGCCGTGCTGCACGATCTGGCGCGCGATGCCGGCATGCACCTTGGCCACTTCACGCGACTCACCTTCCAGGTCACCCAGGATCAGCGGGCTGAAGCCGGCCTGGCGCGCCTTTACCGCAGCGGCCTCCAGCGACTGCTGGGGGCGGGCGATCAGCTGGAAGTGGCTGCGGGCCAGGGCCGGGTCATCGGCCTTGACGGTTTCGGAGGCCGGGTTGTTCAGCCACGCGGTGACGGCGGCCGGGGCCTGGATGTTGTAGCGCTTGAGGATCGCCAGCGCTTCGGCCGAGGTGCTCGGGTCGGCCACGGTGGGGCCGGAGGCGATCACGGTGGCGAGGTCGCCGGGTACGTCGGAAATCGCGTAGGTGTACACCGTGGCCGGCCAGCAGGCCTTGGCCAGGCGGCCGCCCTTGATCGCCGAGAGGTGCTTGCGCACGCAGTTCATCTCGCCGATGGTAGCGCCGGATTTGAGCAGGGCCTTGTTGACCTGCTGCTTGTCGGCCAGGGTCAGGCCTTCGGCGGGCAGGGCCAGCAGGGCGGAACCTCCGCCGGAGAGCAGGAAGATCACCCTGTCGTCGGCGCTGAGGTCGCTGACCATCGCCAGCACACGCTTGGCCACGGCCAGGCCGGCGGCGTCCGGTACCGGGTGGGCGGCTTCGACCACTTCGATCTTGCTGCAGCTGGCGCCGTGGCCGTAGCGGGTCACGACCAGGCCCGAGACCTCGCCCTGCCAACTGCGCTCGACCACTTCGGCCATGGCGGCGGCGGCCTTGCCGGCGCCGATGACGATGACGCGGCCGCTGCGGTCGCTGGGCAGGTGGGCTTCGAGCACCTGGCGTGGATGCGCGGCATCGATGGCCGTGGCGAACAGCTCGCGCAGAAAGTGTTGCGGATCGACCGACATGGCAGGCTCCCAAATCTTATTGTTTTGCAGAATCGAAAACGCCCCTGGGCCTGCCTCCGTGCAGACGGGCCCAAGGGCGGGTGGTGCTCTTTAGCGCGGCAAGCTTCAGGCTACAAGCTGCAAGAGACAGCGGACCGATGCGCGGTCTGCCGGTCTTGCCGCATGAAACCTGCCGCTTGACGCTTACTTGTCGCCGCGGATCGAGAAGTTGGCCATGTGCTCAAGGCCCTTGACCAGCGCCGAGTGGTCCCAGTTGGCGCCACCGATGGCCGCGCAGGTGCTGAACACCTGTTGGGCATTGGCGGTGTTGGGCAGGTTGATGTTCAGCTCCTTGGCACCCTGCAGGGCCAGGTTCAGGTCCTTCTGGTGCAGGCTGATGCGAAAGCCCGGGTCGAAGGTGCCCTTGATCATGCGCTCGCCGTGCACTTCGAGGATTTTCGAGGAGGCAAAGCCGCCCATCAGTGCTTCGCGCACCTTGGCCGGGTCGGCGCCGTTCTTGGCGGCGAACAGCAGGGCTTCGGCAACGGCCTGGATGTTCAGGGCCACGATGATCTGGTTGGCGACCTTGGCGGTCTGGCCGTCACCACTGCCACCCACGTGGGTGATGTTCTTGCCCATGGCCTGGAACAGCGGCTGGGCACGTTCGAAGGCTTTGGGGCAACCGCCGACCATGATGCTCAGGGTCGCGGCCTTGGCGCCGACTTCACCACCGGACACCGGGGCGTCGAGGTAGGTGGCGCCGGTGGCCTTGATCTTCTCGGCGAAGGCTTTGGTGGCGGTAGGGGAGATCGAGCTCATGTCGATCACCACCTTGTTCGGGCCAATGCCCTGGGCCACGCCGTTTTCACCGAACAGCACGGCTTCGACCTGGGGAGTGTCCGGCACCATGACGATGATGAACTCGGCTTCCTGGGCCACTTCCTTGGGGTTGGCCAGGGCCACGCCGCCGGCGGCGATCAGGTCGCTCGGCGCGGCGCCGTGGTGCGAGGAAAGGAACAGGCTGTGACCTGCCTTCTGCAGGTTCTGAGCCATTGGAAGGCCCATGATGCCGGTGCCGATGAATCCGATTTTAGCCATTACAATTACCTCTTGTTTTTGTACATGTAGGAGCCGGCCTTGCCGGCGAATGGGGCCATGAGGTGTTCGGTCAGGCCCCTTCGCCAGCAAGGCTGGCTCCTACAGGGGTTATGTGGGGTTCAGATCGCGTTGTGGGTCTTGAGCCAGCC
This sequence comes from Pseudomonas sp. PS01300, assembly GCF_029960155.1. Classification (NCBI taxonomy): domain Bacteria; kingdom Pseudomonadati; phylum Pseudomonadota; class Gammaproteobacteria; order Pseudomonadales; family Pseudomonadaceae; genus Pseudomonas; species Pseudomonas sp. PS01300. Next base: position 3,988 of record NZ_JASCPN010000110.1, read on the forward strand.
AAGGCCCGCTTCGGTGGTGGTCAGCGGCTTGTATTCGCAGCCTACCCAGCCCTGGTAGCCGATACGGTCCAGGTGCTCGAACAGGAAGCGGTAGTTGATCTCGCCGGTGCCCGGCTCGTTGCGGCCCGGGTTGTCGGCCAGCTGGATGTGGTTGATCTTGGCCAGATTGCCTTCCATCGTGCGGGCCAGGTCACCTTCCATGATCTGCATGTGGTAGATGTCGTACTGCAGGAACAGGTTGGTGCTGCCCACTTCGGCCTGGATCTCCAGCGCCTGCTTGGTGGTGTTCAGGTAGAAGCCCGGGATGTCGCGGGTGTTGATCATCTCCATCACCAGCTTGATGCCTGCTGCCTGCAGCTTGTCGGCGGCGAACTTCAGGTTGTCGACGAAGGTCTTGCGCACCGTGGCGCAGTCCGGGCCTTGTGGGCGAATGCCGGCCAGGCAGTTGACCTGGGTGTTGCCCAGTACCTGGGCGTAGGCAATGGCCAGGTCCACGCCGGCACGGAATTCCTCGACACGGGACGGGTCGCAGGCGATGCCGCGATCACCCTTGGCCCAGTCGCCGGCCGGCAGGTTGAACAGCACCTGGGTCAGGCCGTTGCTGTCCAGGTGCTGCTTGATTTCAGCCGAGCTGAAATCGTACGGGAAGAGGTACTCGACCCCGCTGAAGCCGGCGTCGGCAGCAGCCTTGAAACGGGCGAGAAAGTCCTGCTCGGTGAACAGCATGGACAGGTTGGCGGCGAAACGAGGCATGGTTGTCTCCTTGCAAAAGTGGGCCCTGTGCGCGGGGCAGCAGGGCCGCTACAACAGTCAGTCGAGCAGCGAGATCGCGGTTGGCGCGTCGTTGCCGACCAGCGCCAGGTCTTCGAATTCGTTGACCGCGTTGATTTCGGTACCCATGGAAATATTGGTCACGCGCTCGAGGATCACCTCGACCACGACCGGCACCTTGAACTCTTCGGCCATCTGCTGGGCCTTGCGCAGGGCCGGCTGGATTTCTTCCGGCTTGAACACGCGCAGTGCCTTGCAACCCAGACCTTCTACAACCGCGACGTGGTCCACACCGTAGCCGTTCAGTTCCGGGGCGTTGAGGTTCTCGAACGCCAGCTGTACACAGTAATCCATCTCGAAGCCGCGTTGGGCCTGGCGGATCAGCCCCAGGTAGGAGTTGTTCACCACCACGTGTATGTACGGCAGGTTGAACTGCGCGCCCACCGCCAGCTCTTCGATCATGAACTGGAAGTCATAGTCGCCCGACAGTGCCACGACCTTGCGCGACGGGTCGGCCTTGACCACGCCCAGTGCCGCAGGAATGGTCCAGCCCAGCGGGCCGGCCTGGCCGCAGTTGATCCAGTGACGCGGCTTGTACACGTGCAGGAACTGCGCACCGGCGATCTGCGACAGGCCGATGGTGCTGACGTAGCAGGTGTCCTTGCCGAACACCTGGTTCATTTCCTGGTACACGCGCTGCGGCTTGACCGGCACGTTGTCGAAGTGGGTCTTGCGGTGCAGGCTGGCCTTGCGCTGCTGGCAGTCCTTGAGCCACTCGCCACGGTCCTTGAGCTTGCCGGCGGCTTTCCACTCGCGGGCCACTTCCAGGAACACGTCCAGTGCGGCGCCGGCGTCGGACACGATACCCAGGTCCGGGGTGAACACGCGGCCAATCTGGGTCGGTTCGATGTCGACGTGAATGAAGCGACGGCCTTCGGTGTACACATCCACCGAGCCGGTATGGCGGTTGGCCCAGCGGTTGCCGATGCCCAGCACCACGTCCGACTTGAGCATGGTCGCGTTGCCGTAGCGGTGCGAGGTCTGCAGGCCGACCATGCCCACCATCAGCGGGTGGTCGTCAGGGATGGTGCCCCAGCCCATCAGGGTCGGGATGACCGGGATACCGGTGAGTTCGGCGAATTCCACCAGCTTGTCGCTGGCATCGGCGTTGATGATGCCGCCACCGGCCACCAGCAGCGGACGCTCGGCGGAGTCGAGCATGGCCAGGGCCTTCTCGACCTGCACGCGGTTGGCCGACGGCTTGCTCACCGGCAGCGGCTGGTAGGCGTCGATGTCGAATTCGATCTCGGCCATCTGCACGTCGAACGGCAGGTCGATCAGTACAGGGCCAGGACGGCCGGTGCGCATTTCATAGAAGGCTTTCTGGAACGCATACGGCACCTGGCCAGGTTCGAGCACGGTGGTGGCCCACTTGGTGACCGGCTTGACGATGCTGGTGATGTCGACGGCCTGGAAGTCTTCCTTGTGCAGGCGCGAGCGGGGCGCCTGGCCGGTGATGCACAGAATCGGGATGGAGTCGGCCGAGGCGCTGTACAGGCCGGTGACCATGTCGGTGCCGGCAGGGCCGGAGGTGCCGATGCACACGCCGATGTTGCCGGCCTTGGTACGGGTGTAGCCCTCGGCCATGTGCGAGGCACCTTCCACGTGACGAGCAAGGACGTGATCGATGCCGCCGACTTTCTTCAGGGCCGAATACAGCGGGTTGATCGCGGCGCCCGGGATGCCGAATGCGGTGTCGACGCCTTCACGGCGCATGACCAGCACGGCTGCATCGATTGCTCTCATTTTGCTCATGGTTTTGTGCCTCTTAGATTTTGTAATTGTATACAAATTGCTTTTCGACAGAGTGTATTCACGGCAGGCGACTCTGGTCAATCCATTTTCATCCGCCACTGGGTGCTTTCGTCGTTACCCCGTAAAAAAGGGGTTGTGACGGGTTTTGGTCGGATGGAGTGAATTATTGTATACAAAAATATTCTTCATTGTGTTCTATTTGTTGTATTGGTTTTTCACTTGCCCACGTGGGCTTCTAACAACAAGAGGACCTTTGGATGAACGTTCTGAGCTTGAAAGTAGCGGTGAGCCTGGTGAATGGCGCGCTGGCGGCCGGCCGCAGGATCTCGGCGGCGCCGCTGACCGTGGTGGTGCTCGATGCCGGTGGGCACCTGCTGACCCTGCAGCGCGAGGACGGCGCCAGCCTGCTGCGTCCGCAGGTGGCGATGGGCAAGGCATGGGGGGCGATTGCGCTGGGCAAGGGCTCGCGCCTGCTGGCGCTGGACGCGCAGCAGCGCCCGGCGTTCTTCGCCGCGCTCAACGGGTTGGGCCAGAGCCCGGTGGTGCCGGCGCCGGGTGGGGTGCTGATTCGGGATCAGAGCGGGACAGTGCTGGGCGCGATCGGTATCAGTGGTGATACGTCGGATATCGACGAGCAGTGCGCGATCAGTGCGATCGAAGAGGCGGGGTTGACGGCGGATGCGGGGGTAGCGGCTTAAGGCCCTATCGCGGGTCAAGCCCGCTCCCACAAAGATCACTGGTGTTTTTGTGGGAGCGGGCTTGACC
>NZ_JASCPN010000111.1:0-7227 GCF_029960155.1 Pseudomonas sp. PS01300
GCTGGCGCCTGCAGGTACACGCGACCCACTGCAGGAGCCAGCCTTGCTGGCGAAGGGGCCCTTCAACCCCTGATCAAAAACTGGTCTTGTCCCAAATCCCCCGGCCCACCAGCCGCTCCCGATCATGTCGCGCCGCAAAGTCCTGCAATGGTCCCTTGGGCACGATCCCGTTCGGGTTGATGGTCTTGTGGCTCATGTAATAGTGACGCTGGATATGCTCCATGTTCACCGTCTCGGCCACCCCCGGCCACTGATACAGCTCCCTCAGCCAGTTCGACAGGTTCGGATAATCGGCGATGCGCCGCAGGTTGCACTTGAAGTGCCCGTGATACACCGCATCGAACCGAACCAGCGTGGTGAACAGCCGCCAGTCAGCTTCGGTCAGGTACTCGCCGGCCAGGTAGCGCTGGTCGTTCAGTAGCTTTTCCAGTGCATCCAGCTCGGCAAACAGCTCGTCGAACGCCTGCTCGTAGGCTTTTTGCGTAGTCGCAAAGCCTGCGCGGTACACGCCGTTGTTCACGGCAGGGTAGATCCGCTCGTTCAGTGCATCGATGCTCGCGCGCAGCGGCTCGGGGTAAAGGTCCAGGCGATTGCTGGTCAGCCCGTCGAAGGCGGTGTTGAAGATACGGATGATCTCGGCCGACTCGTTGTTGACGATGCGTTGTTCCTGCTTGTCCCACAGCACCGGCACCGTGACCCGGCCGGTGTAATGCGGGTCGTCGCGGGTGTAGCGCTGATGCAGGAATTCAAGCTGGTCGAGCTTGTCGCCTGTCGAACCCAGGGCTGTGTCGAAGGTCCAGCCGTTCTCGCCCATCAGCCAGCTGACCACCGACACGTCGATCAGCTTGTCCAGGCCCTTGAGCGTGCGAAAGATCAGCGTGCGGTGCGCCCAGGGGCAGGCCAGCGACACATACAGGTGATAGCGCCCGGCGTCGGCTGCGGGCAGCTGATTGCGCCGCTGCGCGTTCTCGCGCTGGAAGGTGCCGTCTTTGCTGCTTTCATACCACTGGTCATGCCAGCGGCCATCGATCAACAGGCCCATGGTGGTCTCCTTGGCGATTCGTTCAACTTGGAGCCCAGTGTACGGGTTCAAGTTCGAACCAATGGCGCAAAGCATCGGCCTGTTTGATCGAAAACCCCGATCAGTCGCCTAGCTCAGGCGTTGATCCCACCAGTGCTGCGCCTGCGTGAAGGCGTCCTCTCGGGTTTGCCCCAAGCCGCGTAGCGCCAGCGCCATGCTCGATACAAGAGCCAGTTCACCGTAGCTGTTGCGGGCCTCGCCGCGCCATACTGCCAGCAGGTGCTGCAGGTCGAGGCTGGCCGGCTTCACATGGCGCTGGGCCGACAGCTGCGGCCATTCTTCATCCCAGTCTTGGCCATGGGCAGTGCCGTACAGGTGGCTGGTGGCATCCGGATTGATCTCGATCTCACCGCCGTCACCCTTGACCACAATCGCCGTATCGCCCAGCAGCCGACTGGCTTCGCGGTGTACGGCCTGGTAGCCGGGGTGGAAGATGCTCTGCAGGCCGCACCGCGCCCCCAGCGGGTTGAGCACCCGTGCCAGGGAGTGAATGGGCGAGCGCAGCCCCAGGGTGTTGCGCAGGTCGATCATGTGCTGCAGGCGCGGCGCCCAGTCCTGCAGGGGGATGAACGCGATGCAGTGCTCGTCCAGGGCACTGGCGACGCTGGCCCAGTCGCGGCACAGCGGGATCTGCACCTGTTCCAGCACCTGCTCGGTATACAGGCGCCCGGCGGTGTGAGCGCCGCCGCCGTGCAGCAGGATGCGCACGCCGTTTTTCGCAAGGCACTTGGCCGCCAGCAGAAACCACGGCAGGTGGCGCTTCTTGCCCGCATAGCTCGGCCAGTCCAGGTCGACCGCGATGGGCGGTGCCTGTACACGCTGGCGCACGGCTTCGGTGAAGCCAGCCAGCTCCTCGGGGCTCTCCTCCTTGTGACGCAGCAGCATCAGGAAGGCGCCCAGCTGCGTCTGCTCGACCTTGCCGTCCAGCAGCATGCCCATGGCCTCGCGGGCTTCTTCCCGGGTCAGGCCGCGGGCGCCGCGTTTGCCTTTGCCCAAAATGCGCACGAACTGAGCGAAGGGGTGTTCGGCGGGCGTTTCGAGGGTGAGCGGGGTAGGGGCAGTCATATGCAGTTGGTCGGCTTTGGCAGGCCCGCGAGCTTCGCGGCAAGTTTGGCGGGGGTGCCGTTGAACAGGCGGTTCAGGTGCAGGCTGTTGCCTTTGTCCGGGCCCAGCTTCAAGGCGGTGTACTTGATCAGCGGGCGCGTGGCCGGCGACAGCTCGAACTCCTGGTAGAACTGGCGCAGCAGCTCCAGTACCTCCCAGTGTTCGGGAGTCAGTTCCAGGCCTTCGCGCTCGGCCAGGGCTTGTGCCACGGGCTTTGACCAGTCCTTCAGGTCGACCAGGAAGCCGTCCTTGTCCAGGGCAATGTCGCGGTTGTCGAGGCTCAGGGTGCTCATAGCCAGCTGTTGACCTTGTCGTGGTCCAGCGACAGCTGCACGAACGCCGGGTAGTCGATGGCCCGGGCCGCGTCGCTGGAGATACCGCGAGCTTGCAGGTCTTCTTCCAGCGCAAACAGCCTTGCGCCCAGGTTGGCGTGCTCCAGCGCCTTCAGCGGCTCGCTGCCGGGCTGCAGCGCATACACTGCGTCGCCGCACAGCAGCAGGCCGTCGTTGCTGCCCAGCAGGCGCAGACAACTGCTCAGGCGATTATCGCCGAAGGGCGAGTGGGAAATGACGTGCAGGGTGCTCATCAGAGGGTTACCACCTGGTCAAAACGGTTGATCAGGGCTGCCAGTGCAGCGTCGTCGAGTACCTCGACGTCCAGTGTCAGGTGTTCAGCGTCCAGGCCGCGCTCGAGCAGGCTGCGGGCGTCGGCGAACAGGGCCTCCACGCCGAACATCGGCAGCGCCTGGAGGTTGGCCGCCAGGTTCTTCTGTTGCAGCTGTGCCGGTTGCTGTGCAGGTGCCAGCTGAAACACGCCGTCATCCAGAAACAGCATGCCCAGCGGCAAGTCGAAGGCGCCGCCGGCCAGGGCGATATCCAGTGCCTCGCGGGCCGACGGGCCGGCCCAGGGGGCCTGGCGGCTGATAATCAGCAATGACTTGGCCATTCAATCGCCTCCAAAGCAGACCAGGCGGTCGGCGGTTTGTGCAGCCTCGTGCAACTGACCCAGGCCCGACAGTTCCCACGGCGCGGGCAGGTTCACGGCAGGGCGCTGATAACGCTGGGCTTCTTCGGCGTTCAACACGCCACGGCGCAGGGCGGCGGCGATGCACACCACCGCATCGAGCTGGTGCTCGGTGACGAAGGCACGCCATTGCGCCGGCACGTCCAGCTCATCCTGCGGCGCGACCACGTTGGCCGAGGCGCTGTGCACGCCATCCTGATAGAAAAACAGCCGCACGATCTCGTGCCCGCTGGCCAGGGCAGCCTGGGCGAACAGCAGTGCACGGCGCGAGGAGGGCGCATGGCCGGGGGAAAATACCGCGAGGGCGAACTTCATGGCAGGCTCTGTCAGCAAAACTGCGCCCATGATAAAGCAAAAAGCCCGCGCCTTGTGGGCGCGGGCCTGGTTGGGGCAGCTTGGCAAGCGGCCTCAGTTCTGCGCTTTGGACTCGGGCAGGAACCAGTTCAGCACCAGCGCACAGATGCCGCCGGTTGCCACGCCAGACTCCAGCACATTGCGCAGTGCCGATGGCATGTGCGCCAGGAATTCCGGCACCTGCGCCACGCCCAGGCCCAGCGCCAGGGACACCGCGATGATCAGCAGGGCGCGACGGTCCAGGCTGATGCTGGCCAGAATGTTGATACCCGAGGCCGCTACGGCACCGAACATCACCATCGCAGCGCCACCCAGCACCGGCTCCGGCACCGCCTGGATCACCCCGGCCACGCTTGGGAACAGCCCCAGAATCACCAGCATTGCGGCAATCCAGATACCGATATGGCGGCTGGCGATACCGGTCAGCTGGATCACGCCGTTGTTCTGCGCGAACACCGAGCTGGGGAAGGTGTTGAATACACCGGCCAGCAGCGAGTTGGCGCCGTTGACCAGCACGCCGCCCTTGATGCGTTGCATCCACAGCGGGCCTTCGACCGGCTGACGCGACACCTTGCTGGTGGCGGTAACGTCGCCGATGGCTTCCAGCGAAGTCACCAGGTAGATCACCAGCATCGGAATGAACAGCGCCCAGGAGAAACTCAGGCCGAAGTGCAATGGCACCGGCACCTGGAATACGGCGGCTTCATGCATGCCGGTGAAGTCCAGGCGGCCCAGGTAGCCGGCCAGTGCGTAGCCGACGGCCAGCGCGATCACGATCGCGCAACTGCGCATCCACACCACCGGGATGCGGTTGAGTACCACGATGATGGCCAGCACCACGCCGGACAGCAGCAGGTTTTCGCCGTTGGCGAAGGTGCCGTTGGCCATGGCGCCGAAGCCGCCGCCCATGCTGATCAGGCCCACCTTGATCAGCGTGAGGCCGATCATCAGCACTACTATGCCGGTGACCAGGGGGGTGATCAGGCGCTTCACGAACGGCAGGATGCGCGAAATGCCCATCTCAACGAACGAGCCGGCAATCACCACACCAAAGATCGCCGCCATTACGCCTTCTACGGGCGTACCTTGCTTGACCATCAGCGCGCCGCCGGCGATCAGCGGGCCAACGAAGTTGAAGCTGGTGCCTTGCACGATCAACAGCCCGGCGCCGAAGGGCCCGAAGCGTCGGCATTGCACGAAGGTGGCGATCCCGGAGATCACCAGCGACATCGACACGATCAGGTTGGTATCGCGGGCCGATACGCCGAGTGCCTGGCAGATCAGCAGGCCGGGGGTAACGATAGGCACGATGATCGCTAGCAGGTGCTGCAGGGCAGCGAGCAGGGCGATCAGCGGCCGGGGCCGGTCTTCCAGGCCTAGAACCAGTTCATTGGCCTGTTCGGGCGCTTGTTCGAGTGAGCTCATGGGTGTTGCTGCCCGGGCAGAAAAAAGGAGCGCATTCTACGGCGCGCGCGGGGATTGGGGTAGCCCAGTTTGCCAGCATTATCTGGCGCTACAGCCCGCGGGGCGTAGGGGTCGGCCTTGCCAGCGAACGAGCGCGAAGCCAGCGCCCCTCAAACGCCACCCACAAAAAAGCCCGCCGAAGCGGGCTTTTTCAACACTCAACCAACCAAGCTCGGATCAGTCATCCCGACCCATCAGCCCGAACAGTTGCAGCAGGCTGACGAACAGGTTGTAGATCGATACATACAGGCTGATGGTCGCCATGATGTAGTTACGCTCACCGCCGTGGATGATTGCGCTGGTCTGGAACAGGATGCACACCGACGAGAACAGCACGAAACCTGCGCTGATCGCCAGTTGCAGGCCGCTGATCTGGAAGAAGAAGCTTGCCAGCACAGCGCCCAGCAGCACGAAGAAGCCTGCGGTGATGAAGCCGCCCAGGAAGCTCATGTCCTTGCGGGTGATCAGCACGTAGGCCGACAGACCACCGAACACCAGTGCGGTCATGGCGAATGCCGAGCTGACCACTTCAGCGCCGCCGGCCATGCCCAGGTAGCGGTTGAGGATAGGGCCGAGCAGGAAGCCCATGAAACCGGTCAGCGCGAAGGTGGACACCAGGCCCCATACCGAATCACGCAGCTTGTTGGTGAGGAAGAACAGGCCGTAGAAGCCGATCAGCACCACGAAAATGTTCGGGTAGCCGACGCGCATCTGTTGGGCCACATAGGCCATGACACCACTGAAAGCGAGGGTGATGGCCAGCAGGCCATAGGTGTTGCGCAGGACGCGGCTGACCTCTTGCTGTTCGACCTGCAGGCCGTGGTTGACGGCGTAATCCTGTTCGCGCATGGCGACACTCCTGTGGGTTTGAAACGTTCAGATGCAAAGATCATAACAGAGGCACGCAGACCAGCCACCTAGAGAGTTTGACAGCTTGTTTCATTTCGGTATTATGGCGCCCGCAATACGAGGAAGCGTGGCCGAGTGGTTTAAGGCAACGGTCTTGAAAACCGTCGATGGGCAACTATCCTAGAGTTCGAATCTCTACGCTTCCGCCATCTTCAAAGCCCTGATTAGTCAGGGCTTTTTGCGTTTTTGGGGGTCCAATTTTTGCCCCGTCTAGCGCCTGATCGTTTCCGCGCCTTTTCCATCGTTTCCGCAAAGAAGCTTAAGACCTCCGGGGGCGTCAGCCAAAAAGCAAACGCCATATCGAAGAGGGTAGGGCTGACGTTGGGAGGCACGGTTAGTCGTCCTTTGGCTTTGGCGCGTCATTTGTATTTCCTGTCTCTTTTTCCCGCCGAGCTTTGATTGCGGTTTCCAGAGCACTGACGTGCCGCTTGGTAAGCTGACCAGGAAGAGAGAAGGAGAGCATCATTGCCAGGCAGGCTAGGAAAAGCAGGATCCCTTCAAGGCTGGCTTGCATGGGTTTGGCCCAGCCGAGGTCTAATGCGGCTAGGAATGAAAGCGCAAGAACCAAAAGGTACAAATAAAAGAGCGCAGAATGTTTTTGAAGGTCCTGCTTCACGCGGATGAGGTAGAAGGTATCTTGGCGCCAATTGTTCCCTTTTAAAGCACGTTCACTTCCGACGATTGCCATCACAGCTACGAGGAAGCCGGCCAGTATAGAGAAGACTGTCACGAGAACTGACAGAGCATTGCTATTTCCATGGTATTTGGGCTGAAACTGCCAAGCAAAGAAAACCGATGTTGCGATACAGATCACAACATACGTGATCTTCTGCCAACTCAGTTTTCCATGCGACGAATTCAATTTTTCCATTGCCTCTTAGTCTGAAGCTCATTCCGGAACACTGCGAGCTGTTCGTAAACCTCGGTATTGATCAGGTCATTAGCTCCATCGCGGCGCAATAGGCGCACAAATTTCGTAGGGCTTGCTTCGTTGAGTCGCACCTTCGTGCCTTTTTGGGTTACTACGGTTACGTCAACACCCTCTTCATCTTCCTCCAAAACATCCTTACCTACGCTCTGCATAACCTCGAGCACAATTTCTTCTGCGCGAGAGCCGCCCTTGGCGCTAATGACCGTATTAACCTGCATCTCACCCCAGTGTCCAGTGTAGTGGTCAACTGATCCCGGACACTGAATTGAGTTTTTCCTCTGCGACCGCAGGCGGTAGCCCTTCGTTGAATTGATGCGGTCGCCGCCAGTTGTACCGCTCCATCAAAAACCGACTGATATCT
>NZ_JASCPN010000112.1:0-7219 GCF_029960155.1 Pseudomonas sp. PS01300
GGCCGGCTCCTACAGAAGGTCGCACCAACCTGTAGGAGCCGGCCTTGCCGGCGAACACCTCGACACCGCTCTAAAGCGTCAACCACCCCGCATACAACGCATACGCCGCCACCCCCGCCCCCACCAGCACCGCCGCGAAAATCAGCTTCTCCCACCCGGTGAACAGCGGCTGCCCCTGCTCGTGCTTGGCGCGGTAGAACAGGATCACCCCCGGCGCGTACAGCAGCGCCGACAGCAGCAGGTACTTCAGCCCCCCGGCGTAAAGCAGCCAGATCGCATACACCAGCGCCACCCCGGCCACCAGCAGGTCCTTGCGCCGCGCCCCGGGGTGGCGCTCATAGGTTTCCCCGCGCAGTGCCAGCAGAAACGCATAGGCCGCCGACCACAGGTACGGCACCAGGATCATCGATGACGCCAGGTAGATCAGGCTGGTGTAGGTGCCCGCAGAGAACAGCGTGATCAGCAGGAACAGCTGGATCATGCAGTTGGTCATCCACAGCGCATTGACCGGCACATGGTTGGCATTCTCGCGGGTCAGAAACCGCGGCATGGTCTTGTCGCGGGCGGTGGCGAACAGGATCTCGGCACACAGCAACGCCCACGACAGCAGCGCCCCCAGCAGCGACACCGCCAGCCCCAGGCTGATCAGCAGCCCGCCCCAGGGCCCGACGATATGCTCCATCACCGAGGCCAGTGACGGGTTCTGCAAGCCGGCAAGCTCCGGCTGGGTCATCACCCCCAGCGACAGCACGTTGACCAGCACCAGCAGCGCCAGCACCCCGAGAAAGCCGATCACCGTGGCCTTGCCCACGTCCGAACGCCTTTCGGCACGGGCCGAATACACGCTGGCGCCCTCGATGCCGATGAACACGAACACGGTCACCAGCATCATGTTGCGCACCTGGTCCAGCACCCCGCCGAACTTGGGGTTGCTCAGCCCCCAGATGTCGCGGGTGAAGATATCGGCACGAAACGCCACCGCCGCGATCACGATGAACATCACCAGCGGCACCACCTTGGCCACGGTGGTCACCAGGTTGATGAACGCCGCCTCCTTGATGCCGCGCAGTACCAGAAAGTGCACCGCCCACAGCAATAGCGAAGCGCAGGCGATGGCGATCGGCGTGTTGCCCTCCCCGAACACCGGAAAGTAGAAGCCCAGGGTGCTGAACAGCAGCACGAAGTAGCCCACGTTGCCCAGCCAGGCGCTGATCCAGTACCCCCAGGCCGACGAAAAGCCCATGTACTCGCCAAACCCGGCCTTGGCATAGGCATATACACCCGAATCGAGCTCGGGCTTGCGGTTGGCCAGGGTCTGGAACACGAACGCCAGCGCCAGCATGCCCACGGCGGTGATGCCCCAGCCGATCAGCACGGCGCCGACATCGGCCCGGGCGGCCATGTTCTGCGGCAGCGAGAAGATACCGCCACCGATCATCGAGCCCACCACCAGCGCGACGAGCGCACCCAAGCGCAGTTTCTGTCCTGGTTCGGACATGCAGTTCCCCTTTTCGTCCCGCGTTGTCATGGTGCTGTTACACACTAGGCCTAAATATAAGCACAGCCCTGACGTTTATAGTGGATTGTCTTCAAAACTATAACCTTCATAACTAGTACGTCTATGCCGAGGCGAACTAAACAGTGAGTTTTGCGTACCCCATCTACTTCATCAAGCAAACAAGATCTTTTCTCGTCAAAAATTTGCTAAACCCGTAAAAGCGACTAGCTTCAAATCTCGCAGCCATTCAGAGCGAATGCTCTAGAAAAAGGCTGGAGGTGCCATTGCACAAGGCTTGCGGGGTGTCGGCGAGGCGCCGGCTGCAGCGCTTCAAGTCCTTCAACAACAATGGAATGTATCAATGAACTGACCTGAATCAGCTCTCGTCACGCTTGCTGGATTTATTCTGGCATCTCTCTTCTCCTGGAATGGAGTTATCCAATGTCAGACACTCCCGGAAAACTACGACTGGGTGCGTTAGTCGCACTTGTAGTGGGTTCCATGATCGGCGGCGGTATCTTCTCGCTGCCGCAGAACATGGCCGCCAGCGCCGATGTCGGCGCCGTGCTGATCGGCTGGGGCATCACCGCCATCGGCATGCTGACCCTGGCCTTCGTGTTCCAGACCCTGGCCAATCGCAAACCTGACCTGGACGGCGGCGTATACGCCTACGCCAAGGCCGGCTTTGGCGACTACATGGGCTTTTCGTCCGCCTGGGGCTACTGGATCAGTGCCTGGCTGGGCAACGTGGGCTACTTCGTACTGCTGTTCAGCACCCTGGGCTACTTCTTCCCGATCTTCGGCGAAGGCAACACCCCGGCGGCGATCATCGGTGCCTCGATCCTGCTGTGGGCAGTGCACTTTCTGGTGCTGCGCGGCATCAAGGAAGCGGCGTTCATCAACCTGGTCACCACCGTGGCCAAGGTCGTGCCACTGGCGCTGTTCATCCTGATTGCCCTGTTCGCGTTCAAGCTGGACATCTTCACCGCCGACATCTGGGGCACGATGAACCCGGACCTGGGCAGCGTGATGAACCAGGTGCGCAACATGATGCTGGTCACCGTGTGGGTGTTCATCGGCATCGAGGGCGCCAGCATCTTCTCGGCCCGCGCCGAAAAACGCTCCGACGTGGGCAAGGCCACCGTGATCGGCTTCATCACCGTGCTGCTGTTCCTGGTACTGGTGAACGTGCTGTCGCTGGGCATCATGACCCAACCGGAACTGGCCAAGCTGCAGAACCCGTCGATGGCCGCCGTGCTCGAGCACGTGGTCGGTCACTGGGGCGCGGTGCTGATCAGCGTCGGCCTGATCGTCTCGCTGCTGGGGGCCCTGCTGTCGTGGGTACTGCTGTGCGCCGAGATCATGTTCGCCGCAGCCAAGGACCACACCATGCCGGAGTTCCTGCGCCGCGAGAACGCCAACCACGTGCCGGCCAACGCCCTGTGGCTGACCAACGCCATGGTGCAGATCTTCCTGGTCATCACGCTGTTCTCGGCCAGTACCTACCTGTCGCTGATCTACCTCGCCACCTCGATGATCCTGGTGCCCTACCTGTGGTCGGCGGCCTATGCGTTCCTGCTGGCACTGCGCAGCGAAACCTATGAACAGGCCCTGGCCGAACGCAAGAAAGACCTGATCATCGGCGGTATCGCACTGCTCTATGCCATCTGGCTGCTGTACGCCGGTGGCGTCAAGTACCTGCTGCTCTCGGCCCTGCTGTATGCCCCTGGCGTGGTGCTGTTCGCCAAGGCCAAGCGCGAGGTGGGCCAACCGATCTTTACCAACGTGGAGAAGCTGATCTTCGCCGCCGTAGTCATTGGCGCCCTGGTGGCGGCCTATGGCCTGTACGACGGCTTCCTGACTCTGTAACCCCCCGTATTCGCAACTTGGAGGAAATGAACCATGTCCACGGAAAAAGCTAAGTACGGCGTACATTCCGAAGCCGGCAAACTGCGCAAAGTGATGGTTTGCTCCCCAGGCCTGGCCCACCAGCGCCTGACCCCGAACAACTGCGACGAACTGCTGTTCGACGACGTACTCTGGGTCGCCCAGGCCAAGCGCGACCACTTCGACTTCGTGACCAAGATGCGCGAGCGCGGCATCGAAGTACTGGAAATGCACAACCTGCTGACCGACATTGTCGCGATGCCCGAAGCACTGGACTGGATTCTGGAGCGCAAGGTCACCGCCGACTCGGTGGGCCTGGGCCTGATCAACGAAGTGAAATCCTGGCTGCGCAGCCTGGAGCCGCGACACATCGCCGAGTACCTGATCGGCGGCGTCTCGGCCGATGACCTGCCCGACAGCTTCGGTGGCAAGACCATCCAGATGTTCCGCGACTTCCTGGGCCACTCCAGCTTCATCCTGCCGCCGCTGCCCAACACCCAGTTCACCCGCGACACCACCTGCTGGATCTACGGCGGCGTGACGCTGAACCCGATGTACTGGCCGGCGCGTCGCCAGGAGACCCTGCTGACCACCGCCATCTACAAGTTCCACCCGCAGTTCACCAATGCCGATTTCGAGATCTGGTACGGCGACCCGGACAAGGACCACGGCAACTCCACCCTCGAAGGCGGCGACGTGATGCCTATCGGCAACGGCGTGGTACTGATCGGCATGGGCGAACGCACGTCGCGTCAGGCCATCGGCCAACTGGCGCTGAACCTGTTCAAGAACAAGGCCGTGGAACGCGTGATCGTGGCCGGGCTGCCGAAGTCCCGCGCTGCGATGCACCTGGACACCGTGTTCAGCTTCTGCGACCGCGACCTGGTCACGATCTTCCCCGAAGTGGTGAACCAGATCGTCGCCTTCACCCTGCAACCCGACGAAGGCAAGCAGGGCGGCATCGACATCCGCCGCGAAGAAGCCAGCTTCCTCGATGTGGTGGCCAAGGCCCTCAAGCTGCCCAAGCTGCGCGTGGTTGAAACCGGTGGCAACAGCTTCGCCGCCGAACGCGAGCAGTGGGACGACGGCAACAACGTGGTGGCCGTGGAGCCGGGCGTGGTCATCGGCTACGACCGCAACACCTACACCAACACCCTGCTGCGCAAGGCCGGTGTCGAGGTCATCACCATCAGTGCCGGCGAACTGGGCCGCGGACGTGGGGGCGGCCACTGCATGACCTGCCCGATCGTGCGCGACCCAATCGACTACTAAAACGACCATCGTCCGGCCGCGCCCACAAGGCGCCGGCCGGGCCGATCAGCCCTTTGCGTTCTAAAAGAACAGGAGCAACATCATGGCGTTCAACATCCACAACCGCAGCCTGCTGAGCCTGGAACACCACACCCCGCGCGAGCTGCGCTACCTGCTGGACCTGTCCCGTGACCTCAAGCGTGCCAAGTACACCGGCACCGAGCAGCAGCACCTCAAGGGCAACAACATTGCGCTGATTTTCGAGAAGACCTCGACCCGCACCCGTTGCGCCTTCGAAGTGGCCGCCTATGACCAGGGCGCCAACGTCACCTATATCGACCCCAACTCCTCGCAGATCGGCCACAAGGAGAGCATGAAGGACACCGCCCGCGTGCTCGGGCGCATGTACGATGCCATCGAGTACCGTGGCTTCAAGCAGGAAGTGGTCGAGGAACTGGCCAAGTTCGCCGGCGTACCGGTGTTCAACGGCCTCACCGACGAATACCACCCCACCCAGATGATCGCCGACGTGCTGACCATGCGCGAGCATGCCGACAAGCCGATCCACGACATCAGCTACGCCTACCTGGGCGATGCGCGCAACAACATGGGCAACTCGCTGCTGCTGGTCGGCTCCAAGCTGGGCATGGACGTGCGTATCTGTGCGCCCAAGGCCCTGTGGCCGCATGACGACCTGGTGGCACGCTGCAAACAGTACGCAGAGGAAAGCGGTGCCCGCATCACCCTCACCGAAGACCCGAAAGCTGCGGTCAAGGGCGTGGACTTCATCCACACCGACGTGTGGGTATCGATGGGCGAGCCGGTCGAAGCCTGGGGCGAACGCATCAAGCAACTGCTGCCATACCAGGTCAACGCCGAGCTGATGAAGGCCACCGGCAACCCACGCACCAAGTTCATGCACTGCCTGCCGGCGTTCCACAACTCCGACACCAAGGTCGGCAAGCAGATCGCCGAGCAGTACCCGCACCTGGCCAACGGCATCGAAGTGACCGATGACGTGTTCGAGTCGCCGGCCTGCATCGCCTTCGAGCAGGCGGAAAACCGCATGCACACGATCAAGGCGATCCTGGTGTCGACCCTGGCCGACCTGTAACCCCGCCGGGAGCCGGCGCTGCCGGCTCCTGCACCCTAGAAAGGACATCATCATGCGTATCGTTGTTGCATTGGGCGGCAACGCCCTGCTGCGCCGCGGCGAGCCCCTTACCGCCGACAATCAGCGCGCCAACATCCGTATCGCCGCCGAACAGATCGCCAAGATCCACCCCGGCAACGAACTGGTCATCGCCCACGGCAACGGCCCGCAGGTCGGCCTGCTGTCGCTTCAGGCGCAATCCTACAAACCCGACGAAGCCTACCCGCTGGACGTGCTCGGTGCCGAAACCGAAGGCATGATCGGCTACATCATCGAACAGGAGCTGGGCAACCTGCTGGATTTCGAGGTGCCCTTCGCCACCCTGCTGACCCAGGTGGAAGTGGACGCCAACGACCCTGCCTTCAAGGACCCGACCAAGTTCATCGGCCCGGTTTACGGCAAGGAAGAAGCCGAGCGCCTGGCCAAGGAAAAAGGCTGGGTGGTCAAGGCCGACGGCGACAAGTTCCGCCGCGTGGTGGCCAGCCCCAAACCCAAGCGCATCTTCGAGATCCGCCCGATCAAGTGGCTGCTGGAAAAGAGCAGTATCGTGATCTGTGCCGGGGGTGGCGGCATCCCCACCATGTATGGTGAGAACGGCAAGCTGCAGGGCATCGAGGCGGTGATCGACAAGGACCTGTGCTCGTCGCTGCTGGCCGAACAGCTGGACGCCGACCTGCTGGTGATTGCCACGGACGTGAACGCGGCGTATGTCGACTTCAACAAGCCGACCCAGAAAGCCATCGCCCAGGCCCACCCGGACGAACTGGAGCGCCTGGGCTTTGCCGCAGGCTCCATGGGGCCGAAGGTGCAGGCCGCTTGCGACTTTGCCCGGCACACCGGCAAAGTAGCGGTTATCGGCTCGCTGGCCGATATCGAAGACATCGTCAAGGGCACTGCCGGCACTCGGGTGAGTACGTCCAAGCCGGGTATCGACTACCGTTGATGCAGTTGGGCGGATCTGCAGGTCCGCCCGTTTCAACCTTCCAGAGGAGCCGCCATGGCCATATTCGAACCCGGTCATCTGCACATCGAGCGCCATGCGCTGAACAAGGCCGATTACAGCTACAACCTGTGCATCGACTACAAGGTTGAGCAGGATCCCAAGGAAGGCAAAGGCATGAGTTTTCGCATGCATGGCACCATCGAGGACAAGCCGATGGACGAAACCTTCTTCATGCCCAAGGACCAGGCCTTCGACTTCGCGCGGCAGGCCTCGATCATCGCGCAGAAGTACGGCATGCCCAAAACCGCCAGCATCAGCTCGCTGCACAAGATCTACGACATGATGTTCGAGGATGTGCGCGCACAGCTCGATGTGAAATCGGGCGACCCGGTCAAGCCCGAGCACCTGGGCTAGCTCACCACGACCTCATCGCGGGTCAAGCCCGCTCCCACAAAAATCACCTGCGCCTGTGGGAGCGGGCTTGACC
>NZ_JASCPN010000113.1:0-6990 GCF_029960155.1 Pseudomonas sp. PS01300
AGCACCAGGCACGCAGCCTCGCGCTTGAACTCAGGGGTAAAGGTACGACGTTGCTTGGTCATCAGACACCTCTCTATGGCGAGCATTCTCGCCTAAATGGGTGTCCGGTTTCATTAGACCACTACACAGAAAGCTGTTCGAGCTGGTTGTCATCTACGTCTTCACTGAACGCATTTCTCATGGCTCCTACGAATGACTTTAATTTGCCTTTTACAGACGAATTTGAGCCTCTTGGGTCTAGCGCATTGGTCGCCTGATACATGGTGGTTTTAAGGCGAAGCTCCTTAATTCCCTCTCTATCAAGTACCTCTTGGGTGTCTCGGTTTGTCACCCGTCTAAATTCAAAGGCTGCAGTTTCAGATTTGAGGTCCGCTTTGCTGAACAGTTCACGCAAATAGGTGGCTACCGTGTTATTTCTAAACGGACCATCTGTGATCAGAAGCACGTCATTTTCGTCAATCAACACGTAGGCATCGGCGTGTTTGAACGCCCGATTTTTGGGCGGGCTAGTGCTTTGATCACTGTCATGGCGCGTCGCTATCTTGATACCGATCGTGGACATTTGTTCGCCAGGAACGCCAGCACCGATGGCCAGCAGCAAAGGGGAACCAGTGGTTGTTTCCCTATGGCGAATGCTCACAGTGCCGAGCGTCGCCATACCAATGTCGGTTTCATCCATTCGTCCGAGCTTGTTCATAGCTTGACGTACCAACTGTTCGAAATTCTTCTTTGGGGCGGTACCAGCGTTGTAGATGGCTCGTAGGTAATGAATGACTTTGTTGACGGGGCGACGTGACACAGCAGGCACTCCTTAGCATATGGATCCTTATAGTCGGTCAAAATGCCATCATTTGCCAAGCCAGCGAGTTGGGGTGAGAGTGGAGGCACTCGCCTGTATCGTCACTGACTCGTTTGGGAATGCGTCGTCAGCCTCATCGTGTCGGCTTGATGATCTCTCCAACCCGACGATACACCGTCTCTGTGATTCTCTTGTGGGTATGACCGAGCAGGCGACTCGCGTGCGCCAGATCAGGATTTCGCTAGCTGCTTTAGGGCGAATATCTCGGAACTGGAAGAGCCTGATCTGCTCGGCCAGTATTTTGTCCTGGTTTTCGAGCGCGTGTTCAGTGGCTGATTTCCTGGCACCATCGAATCGGAGGCGCAGCATCGACGCAGTTACGTTCCCCCCATCCTCTGTGGTGAACACATACGGATTGCGGACTCCACGTTCTTTGCGTTGCTGCAGTAGGCGCTCTAAAAGCAGGCCTAGCTCGTTCATCTGGCCGCTTGTTTCTAACTGAATTTGTAGTGGTCTACTAACCCCGGGCACCCATTTAGGCGAGAATGCTCGCCACAGAGAGGTGTCCAATAATCAAGCAACGCCTTACCTTTACCCCTGAGTTCAAGCGCGAAGCTGCCTGCGTGGTGCTCGATCAAGGCTACAGCCATGCCGAAGCGGCCCGTTCGCTCGGCTTGGTGGAGTCGGCCCTGCGCCGGTGGGTTAATCAGCTTCAGCAGGAGCGCGGCGGCATCACGCCGGCCAGCAAAGCGTTCACGCCAGGGCAGCAAAAAATCCAAGAGTTGGAAGCCCGGATCACGCGCCTTGAACGCGAGAAATCGATACTAAAAAAGGCTACCGCGCTCTTGGTGTCGGAAGATCTCGAGCGTACGCGCTGATCCGCCAGCTCAGCGACCATGAGCCCGTTGATTTTTTGTGCGAAGTGTTCGAAGTCACCCGCTCAAGTTACTACGCACATCGTCACACGAACTCCGGACGTTGAGCGACTGCGGTTGCGCAGTCGAGTGAATGAGTTGTTCACGCGTGGGCGAAGTGCAGCCGGCGGCCGTAGCATCAAAGCAACGATGCAAGAAGAAGGTGAACAAATCGGACGGTTCAAGGGCCGCAGCCTGATGCGTGAGCTGGCGTTGGTCAGCAAGCAGCCAGGATCACATGCGTACAAAAGGCCACAGTGGAGCGGCCAGATGTTCCGAACATCTTGAACCGAGCGTTTGATGTCGAAGCGCCAAATCAGGTCTGGTGTGGCGACATCACTTACGTTTGGACGCAGGGCAAATGGCACTATCTGGTAGTTGTCCCGGATCTCTATGCACGTAGAGTTGTGGGCTGGGCCTTATCAGAAAAGCCGAACGCAGACCTCGTGGTCAAAGCGCTGGACGTGGCTAACGAACAACGCGGAAAGCCTCAAGGGCTACTGTTTCACTCCGACCAGGGATCGCAATATGGCAGTCGTCAGTTCCGCCAAAGACTGTGGCGCTCCTGCATGCGCCAGAGCATGAGCCGCCGAGGCAACTGCTGGGATAATGCGCCGATGGAGCGAGTATTTCGCAGCTTGAAATCAGAGTGGATACCGACCACGGGCTACCTGACCGAGCAGCAAGCTCAACGAGACATTAGCCTGTACCTGATGGGCTACTACAACTGGATCCGACCCCATCACTTCAACGATGGACTGGATCCGGCGAAAGCTGAAGAAAAATTCAAACTGCGTCCGGGATGAGTTGACCACTACAGAAGCTGCGTTCGGGCTGCTGTGCGAAGGGAAGAGTGGGTGGTTCCAGATCAGCCTGACTGGGGTTGACCACAAGCTCTCGCTGAGCCCCCGGCTTCATCTTCCTGCAGCATCTCGTTGTCGTTCCGATTTGAGCAGAAGCTGGAGAGCGGAGCTTGTTGATTCCTGCCACGCCGGCGGCGTGCCGTCATTGGTTGGACGAGGTGATGTTCAGGTTTGAGCGCAAAATGTCCATGTGATGGTGTACGTGGGCCGGTGAGTGCAAGCGAGCCTATAAAACAGACCGTCTGGACTATTCATAGAGGGACGTGGGGCGGTCGCGTCAATACCACCACCAAGAAGGGCTTCGCCGCTCACGAGCCCTGTAAACCTTTTTTTGATGTCTAAACTGCATTGGTTAACAGGTCAAAAATTTAGTTTACAAACCGAGGTCGAGGGCGCTTGGATGTCGTCATTTCGGCTCGGAGGGTGACATGCCCGGGCGCCTGCCACTAAGCTGAGATGACGATTAATTCAGCCCATCGATGCCCTGGGTAACCGGGGCGTTTCTATCGCATCTAGGGTTCCTGGAGCTCCGCTCAGGGCTAACAACAGCCCTTGCTGATCGCGACTTGTGAAGAATCGGGCAGCGTGGTCGCATTTGATCGACGAGCGTAAGCAGCCTTCTGGCTGCCGCGCTTGCGGAGCGGTGACCCTTACTCGGTGCGTTGCGGATTCTGACTCCCCAAACGCAAATCTGCGCCTTGTGCGTGCCCTGGCCTCAGACAATGGCAAGGCCAGTGGCATTAACGAGACAATCCCACAGGTTCAGCGCGAGAAAGTCATGCCTTTTTGAAGCTTCTAGATTGAAGGGTGCTTCTGGGGAACCAAGCTACGCTTTACCGTAATATTGCATGCCCAAGACAGGGAACGTCATCACGGTGAAGCGACTACTTCTTTTTAGTGGGCCGATGGCCTGCGGCAAATCCTCAATCTCTGAAATGCTGCAAACACGCTATGGCTTTTTTCCCGTCAGCAGTGGCGCTTATCTGCCTACGGAACTGACTGCCCGAGACCAAGTGCTTGATCGCCATAACTTGCAAGAACTTGGCGATGCGTTGGACAAAGAGACCGATTTTTCCTGGCTCATAGAGTCTGTAGTCATACCTGCGATCACGGTTCGACCTGACGTCGAAAATTGGCTACTTGATGCCGTCCGCAAGCCCCGGCAAGTGGAGCTTTTCAGGCTCCGTTTCGCAGATGCAGTCAAGCACGTACACATCGTCGCGTCAGATGCTGTGCTCAAGCAGAGATACGCTTCGCGGAACCCGCATCATCTCGCGCAGTACGAGGCAGACGTTTCACATTCTAACGAGCAGTGCGCGCGATCTATGGCGAGCCTGGCCGACCAAATCCTAGATACCGAAGGGCTCACCCCATCCGATATCGCAGATCAGATCATTCAAATCTGGGAGACGTAGCGCATGGAAACTCGGCAGATCGTAGTCATCAGTGGCAAGACCTGCAGCGGAAAAAGTGGTTTGGCTAATTTGCTGGTAAAGGAATATGGCTTCGACGTCGTTTGCGATCGTCGAGGGTCTCAAAATCCTGACTGGCATCTACAGCTTGATCAGCCGGCGATGCTTGATCGGCGGCGTGAGCTGGAGGGGGCTGAACATGAGCATTGGATGCTTCAGGAAACCAAGTCGAGGTGCGCCAAGGAAGTTGAAGGCCCGCCGCTGGTGGTCGATCACCTGAACACTTTGGCGCAGGTGCTGGAGTTTCGAAAGACCTTCGGGGCAAACCTTATCCATGTCCATCTCTATGCAAGCGATCCGACGCTTCAGAGGCGGTACGCAGAGCGTGTCCAGGGGCAAACCGATCCAGCGCCTTACGACCAGGTTAACCAACTTAGAGACCAGGCCGAAATCAAGCTGCTCAAGGCGGATGCAGACGTCCGCATCTACACCGAAAGGTCTGACTCCAATGACACGCTTGTGCGGGTCGCCGCTCGCTTGCATCTGTTCACACCACCCGAAATCAGGTGCGTGGATGTACTCATTGGCGGGCAGTATGGGAGCGAGGGCAAAGGCAACATCGTTTCTTACCTGGCCCGTGAATATGACGTCATGGTTCGCGTCGGAGGCCCCAATGCCGGACACACAGTCGCTAGCCCTCTTGGCCCTTACACCTACCATCATCTTCCGTCAGGGGCGCGTGACGTAAGTGCGAGGCTTCTGCTGGGCCCTGGGATGACGATTCGGTTGCCGGGGCTTTTGAAGGAGATTGAGGAGTGCAATATCGGCCCTGATCGGCTGTTCATCGATCCCCAAGCCACTATCATCGAAGACGAAGACCTTGAAACGGAACGGGCTCATTTGGTCTCTACAATCGCGTCCACGGGCAGTGGGAGCGGCGCTGCAGCGGCAAGGCGCATTCTCAGCAGAGGCAAGAAGTCGATCAGGCTCGCCCGGGATGTCGAGGAATTACGGCCATACGTAGGTACAGATGGAAACTACCATGGGTGTACGACAGATAGGCTGGAGGAGGCCTACCGTAGAGGTCACTACATATTGTTGGAGGGCACACAAGGCAGTGGCTTGAGCATATTTCATGGGGACTACCCACATGTGACCTCAAGAGACACCAACGTCGCAGGTTGCCTTGCCGAGGCTGGGATATCACCCAGCCGCATCCGAAAAATTCTCATGGTTATCCGGCCAATGCCCATTCGTGTTGGAGATCCTGACGGAGACCAGGGGCACACCTCCGGACAGCTTAAGCATGGTACGACCTTCGACGAGATTGCTGAGTTTGCTGGTCTCGAAGGCACGGCACTGAACGCAGCCGAGAAGACCTCCACCACTCGGCGGAATCGGCGCGTAGGCTGGTTCGAATGGGATCAATTCCGCAAGGCGTGTGCGCTCAACGCCCCCACCGATATCGTTCTGACGTTCGCGGATTACCTCAAATCCACCAACAGCCAGGCGCGCCGGTTTGAGCAGCTCGATCCAGACACTATCAAGTTTGTGGAAGAGCTGGAGCGGGTTTCACAAGCGCCTGTGTCGCTGATCAACACCCGATTCTCGCGTGACACGGGGGCTAGTGATCTGCGCTCTCTAATCGACCGACGTAACTGGACTGCACGATCTGGTAGGAAGTAACGGATGAATCTGGAAAAGCTGATTGAGATGTACCCGCGCGTGTATCACATGGCGGAGCGCGGCGCTTGGGACAGCATTCGCACCCATGGGCTGATGAGTACCACCGCCGTGCTCGACCATCTCGAAGTTGAGGGGGATGACCGAGCTCGGTTCGAAAGCGAGCATCGCGATCAGAAGATAGATGTGAGGGCAGGGCACCCGTCCAATATCGTGCTGCGGGATCAAAAACCTATGCCCGAAGGGCGTTTGCTGCAGGCGCTTACGGACGGAACAACTCCGCAGCAGTGGTATGAGCTGATCAACAAGAAAGTCTTCTTCTGGGTCGAAGAGGAACGACTCCACCGTCTGCTTGGCGCACGTGATTATCGGAATCTTGAGCACGACGTGCTCACCCTCAACTCAGCGGCGCTGATCCCTGCGTATGCTGAAAAGATTTGGCTGTGTCACATGAACTCTGGCAACACTTGGCCTATTCCTCACCGTCGTGGTACCGAAGTGTTCCGTAGAATCCCAGACTATCCTGTGAAACCTTCCGGCAGCCCGACCAAGACAGTTGTCGAGTTGGTGGTCGACTACGCCGTACCTAACATCGCCGAATACGTGATGGAGGTTCGCCGTATGAAAGGCAGCGAGGTCTTAGGCGTTATTGGATAACGCCTGCTCGCCTGGCATCAACCCACCTGCAGGGGCGGGAGCTATGCTGCGCCATCGTTTAGCAGCTCGGGTCTTGTTAATCAGCCCGTCAAACCGGCTACTGCTCTTCAAGATCCATTACCGCACCGGTGCTTTGGCAGGCATGTGCTACTGGGCAACACCTGGCGGGAAGTTAAGGGCTGGCGAGTCATTTGAGGAAGCGGCAGTGCGCGAGCTTCATGAGGAGACAGGTCTTAAGGTTCCGTCCGTCAGCCAGTGCATTGCTCGCAAGGAATTTCCTTGGGTGATACCGGATGGCGAGCGTGTGCTTGCGATTGAACATTACTTCGTGGTGCATGCACAGGAGCAGCAGCTTGACGCCACGAGTTGGAGTGACCAGGAGCGTGAAGTGGTGAGTGAAGTGAGGTGGTGGTCAGAGGAGGAGTTGCTAGCGTGCCAGGAGGTCGTGTTTCCGCCGGATCTACCTGAATCGCCCCGGATTCTCTAGACACCTTGCAAGCTCATTGCGTAACGCTTTTCAAACTCTACCGGTGACAGCTGATTGTTGAAACCATGGCGGCGTTTTACGTTGTAGAACATCTCGATGTAATCGAACACATCACTCCGAGCATCTTCCCGCGTGGTATAGATTTTTCGCTTGATCCGTTCCCGTTTCAGAAGCT
>NZ_JASCPN010000114.1:0-6629 GCF_029960155.1 Pseudomonas sp. PS01300
CACGGCCCTGCGGGAAGAACTGAAAACCCGGCTCAAGGCCGAACTGCCGGACTACATGGTGCCCACGCACTTGTTGTTCCTGGAGCAATGGCCACTGACGGCCAACGGCAAGCTCGACCGCCGCGCCTTGCCGGCGCCGGATGCGAGCCTGTTGCAGCGTGAGTATCTGGCGCCGCAGACCGAGCTGCAGCAGCGCATCGCCGCCATCTGGCAGCAGGTGCTGGGCTGCGCGCAGGTCGGCCTGGCCGACAGCTTCTTCGAGCTCGGGGGGCACTCGCTGCTGGCCACCCAGGTGATCGTGCGCCTGCGCGAGCAGCTGGGACTGGAGGTACCGCTCAAGGACCTGTTCATTGCCGAGGATCTGCTGGCGTTCAGCGCCAGCGTGCAAGCCTTGCAGGTCGACACCCAGCCGGTGGAGGACGAATTGGCTAAATCTTTGGCTGCCCTCAAACGTTTATCAGCTGAAGAGCTCGAGAAGCTGATTTCATAACCAGGAGTAGTGGCGTGCAAGAATTGATCGGGGCGGTGGGCGAGCTGTCACCAAGGGAGCGCAAGGCCTTGGCGATAATGCTCAAACAGAAGGGCATCAACCTTTTTGGCATTGCCCCGGTATTCAAGCGAAAACCCGAAGAGCCGCTGTTGCTGTCGTACGCCCAGGAACGCCAGTGGTTCCTCTGGCAGCTGGACCCCGGTAGCGCGGCCTATCACCTGTCCAGCGCGCTGTCGCTGGACGGCGATCTGAACGTCGAGGCCCTGGAGCGCAGCTTTGCAGCGCTGCTGGAGCGTCATGAAGCGCTGCGCACCACCTTTGTCCAGCACGCCGAGCAGACCCTGCAGCAGATTGCCGAGCACGTGCCGTTCAGCCTTGGCCGGGCGACCCTGGCCAATGCCGACGCGGCGGCGATCAAGGCCTTCGTCGAGGCGCAGACGCGCAGCCTGTTCGACCTGCAGCAGGGCCCGCTGGTGCGTGCCACGCTGCTGCAGGTGAGTGCGACGCAGCATGTGCTGGTGATCGTGCAGCACCATATCGTTTCCGACGGCTGGTCGATGCAGATCATGGTCGACGAACTGATGCGCCTGTATGCCGCCCATAGCCAGGGCCGGACCCTGGAGCTGCCCGCCCTGAAGATCCAGTATGCCGACTACGCCCTGTGGCAGCGCCAATGGATGGAGGCCGGCGAACGTGACCGCCAACTGGCCTACTGGACCGCGCAACTGGGGGGGGAGCAGCCGGTGCTGGAGCTTCCCCTGGACCGCACCCGTCCGGCCGAGCAGAGCTTCAGGGGCGCGCAACTGGGTATCGAGTTGCCCGTCGAACTGGGTGCAGGGCTCAAGCGCCTGGCCCAGGCCGAGGGCGTGACCCTGTTCATGCTGCTGCTGGCTTCGTTCCAGACCCTGCTGCACCGCTACAGCGGCCAGCCCGACATTCGCGTGGGCGTGCCGGTGGCCAACCGCAACCGGGTCGAGACCGAAGGCCTGATCGGGTTCTTCGTCAATACGCAGATCCTCAAGGCGCAGTTCGATGCGCCCCTGACGTTTCGCGCGCTGTTGCAGCAGGTACGCCAGTGCGTGCTGGCTGCGCAGGACCACCAGGACCTGCCCTTCGAGCAACTGGTGGACGCGTTGCAGCCGCAGCGCAACCTGAGCCATAACGCGCTGTTCCAGGTGATGTACAACCACCAGGGCGAGGCCCAGGGCAACCCGGCGGCGCAACTGCCGGGCCTGACCCTGGCGCCGCTGCACTGGGACAACCCCACCGCGCAGTTCGACCTGACCCTCAACACCTACGACAACCCTGAAGGCCTGGCGGCAGCGCTGACCTACGCCACCGACCTGTTCGAGGCAAGCACCGCCGCGCGCATGGGCCGGCACTGGCTGAACCTGTTGCAGGCGATCCTCGCCAACCCGGCCGGGCGCATCGACGAGTTGCCCCTGCTGGGCCCGGCCGAGCAGCAGGCAACCCTGCGCCAGTGGAATGGCCAGCCCCGTGCGTTCCCGGTCACACAGTGCCTGCACCAGATGATCGAGGCCCAGGTCGAGCGGACGCCGCAGGCGATTGCGCTGTGCTGCGGCGAGGCCCGGCTCAGCTATGGCGAACTCAACGAGCGTGCCAACCGTCTGGCCCACCGCCTGATCGAACAGGGCGTGGGCGCCGATGTGCGGGTCGGCCTGGCGGTCGAGCGCAGCCTGGAGATGCTGGTGGGGCTGCTGGCCATCCTCAAGGCCGGCGGTGCCTATGTGCCGCTGGACCCGGCCTACCCGAGCGAGCGCCTGGCCTACATGATCGAGGACAGCGGCATCGGTCTGCTGCTGACCCAGCCATCGCTGCTGGCGCAGTTGCCGCTTGACGGCGGTGTGCAGTGCCTGTTGCTGAGCGACGATACAAGCGGCTACAGCCCGCACAATCCACAGGTGGTGCTGACCCCGGCCAACCTGGCCTACGTGATCTATACCTCGGGCTCCACCGGCAAGCCCAAGGGCACCTTGCTTGCCCATCACAACGTGCTGCGCCTGTTCGCCGCCACCGAGCACTGGTTCGCGTTCGGCCCGGACGATGTGTGGAGCCTGTTCCATTCCTACGCCTTCGACTTCTCGGTGTGGGAGATCTTCGGCGCGTTGCTGTATGGCGGGCGCCTGGTGGTGGTGCCACATGACGTCAGCCGCTCGCCGGAGGACTTTCATGCCTTGCTGCTCAAGGAGGGTGTCACGGTACTCAACCAGACCCCTTCGGCCTTCAGTCAGTTGATGCAGGTGGCCTGTGCGCCCGAGCATGCCGGCGCACGCAACGCCTTGCGCCACGTGGTGTTCGGTGGCGAGGCGCTGGAGGTGAAGAACCTGCGCCCGTGGTTCGAGCGCTTCGGCGACCGGCAGCCGCAATTGACCAACATGTACGGCATCACCGAAACCACGGTACATGTGAGCTACCGTCCGCTGCGCCTGGCAGACCTGGCGGGGGAGGCCGGCAGCCCGATCGGCGAGGCGATCCCGGACCTGTCCTGGTACCTGCTCGACCGCGCGCTCAACCCGGTGGCCAGGGGCTGCATCGGTGAGTTGTACATCGGCCAGGCGGGTCTGGCGCGTGGTTACCTCAATCGCGGCGACCTGACGGCCACGCGCTTTGTCCCCGACCCGTTCGGCGCTGCGGGCGAGCGCCTGTATCGCACCGGCGACCTGGCCCGCTATCGCGCCGACGGGGTGATCGAGTACATCGGGCGCATCGACCATCAGGTCAAGATCCGTGGCTTCCGTATCGAGCTGGGCGAGATCGAGGCCAGGCTGCAGGCACTGTCGCAGGTGCGCCAGGCCGTGGTGCTGGCCCAGGCGGGGGCCAGTGGCGCGCAACTGGTCGGCTACGTGGTGCCGCGCACGCCGGGCATCGACCCGGGCGAACTGCGCGAGGCGCTGAAGGCGCAGCTGCGCGAGGACCTGCCCGAGCACATGGTGCCGGCGCACCTGCTGTTGCTCGAGCAGTTGCCGTTGACCAGCAACGGCAAACTCGATCGCAAGGCCCTGCCGCAACCCGATGCCAGCTTGCTGCAGAGCGTCTACGTGGCCCCGCAGAGCGATCTGGAACAGCGCCTGGCGAGCATCTGGCAGGACGTGCTCAAGCTCGAGCAGGTAGGCCTGACCGATAACTTCTTCGAGCTTGGTGGGGATTCGATCATCTCGATCCAGGTGGTCAGCCGTGCACGTCAGGCGGGCATCCGTATCAGCCCCAAGGATCTGTTCCAGCACCAGACCGTGCAAAGCCTGGCCACGGTGGCGCAGGTCGGCACCGCCGGCACCGCGCCGGAACAGGTAGCACTGGTCGGCCCGACACCGCTGCTGCCGATGCAGCAGCTGTTCTTCGACAGTGTGCAGGTGCAGCGTCACCACTGGAACCAATCGGTGCTGCTCAAGCCGTCGCAGGCACTCGACGCGTCGCTGCTCGAGCGTGCCTTGCAGGCGGTGGTCGCGCATCACGATGCGCTGCGCCTGCGCTTCGAGCAGCGGGCCGACGGCTGGCACGCCCACGCCGTCGCCGAGCCGGGCACGGCGCTGCTGTGGCATCGCGAGGCGGCGTCGCTGCACGAGCTCGACAGTTTGGGCGAGGCCGCGCAGGCCAGCCTGGACCTGCAGCATGGCCCGCTGTTGCGCGGCCTGCTGGTCGACCTGGCGCAGGGCGAGCAGCGCCTGCTGCTGGTGATCCATCACCTGGCGGTGGACGGCGTATCGTGGCGCATCCTGTTCGAGGACCTGCAACAGGCCTACGCCGCCTTGCGTGACGGGCAGGCCGTGCAGCTGCCGCCCAGGACCACATCGATCAGACGCTGGGCGCAGTGGCTCCAGCAGCATGCGCGCAGTGAAGCGGTGCAGGCCCAGCTGGATTACTGGCAGTACCAGTTGCAGGGGGTGGCGCTGGCGTTACCGTCCGAGCACCCGCAAGGCGACCTGAGCAACCGCCAGGCTGCCAGTGTCAGTACGCGCCTGGACCTGGCGCAGACCCGTCAGTTGCTGCAGCAAGCGCCCGCCGCCTACCGCACCCAGGTCAACGACCTGCTGCTGACCGCGCTGGCCCGGGTGCTGACCCGCTGGACGCAGGCCCCGGCAGTGGCGCTGCAACTGGAAGGGCATGGCCGCGAGGAGCTGTTCGAGGACCAGGACCTGACCCGCACCGTGGGCTGGTTCACCAGCGTGTTCCCGCTCAAGCTGACCCCGGCCGCAGGCCTGGGTGACTCGATCAAGGCAATCAAGCAGCAGCTGCGCGCCATCCCCGACAAGGGCATCGGCTTCGGCGCCCTGCGCTACCTGGGCGACGAGGCGGCGCGCCGTGCGCTGGGCGAGCTGCCGACGCCGCGCATCACCTTCAACTACCTGGGCCAGTTCGATGCCAGCTTCGCCGACGCCACCGCGTTGTTCACGCCCTGCGGCGATGCGGCCGGCAACCCGCAAAGCGCCGAGGCGCCGCTGGACAACTGGCTGAGCATCAATGGCCAGGTCTACAAGGGCGAGCTGGAACTGAACTGGACCTTCAGCCGCGCCATGTTCGATACCGCCAGCGTGCAGCGCCTGGCCGATGCTTATGGCCACGAACTGTGCCTGCTGATCGCGCATTGCTGCAGCCCCGAGGCCGGTGGCGTGACGCCGTCGGACTTCCCGCTGGCGGGACTCGAGCAGGCCCAGCTGGATGCCTTGCCGATTGCCGCGCCTACCCTCAAGGACCTCTACCCGCTGTCGCCGATGCAGCAAGGCATGCTGTTCCACAGCCTGTACCAGCAGGACAGTGCCGACTACATCACGCAGATGAGCCTGGAGATCGACGGGCTCGACCCCGTGCGCTTTGCACGCGCCTGGCAGGATGCGGTGGACGCGCACGACATCCTGCGTACCGCATTTCTCTGGCAGCCGCCGCTGCTGCAGCCGTTGCAGGCGGTGCTGCGCCAGGCCACGCTGAGTTTCGAGGTGCACGACTGGCGTGAGCGCGACGACCTGGCACAGGCGGTGGCCGCGCTGGCTGGCAACGAGCGTCGCCGCGGCTTCGAGCTGGGCCACGCGCCGCTGTTGCGCCTGCACCTGGTGCAGAGCGGGGCGCAGCGCTACCACCTGATCTATACCCACCACCACATCCTGATGGATGGCTGGAGCAATTCGCAGTTGCTGGGCGAGGTGCTGCAACGCTATTGCGGGCAGGCACCGCAGGTCGCCGTTGGCAACTACAGCGACTACATCGCCTGGTTGCAGCGTCAGGACCGTCAGCGCAGCGAAGCCTTCTGGGGCGAGCAGTTGCGCGACTTGCAGGAGCCGACACGCCTGGCTCGGGTATCGACGCCTGCCGGCGATGGCTATGCCAATCACTACCTGACCCTGAAGGCCGCCGACACCGGGCGCCTGCAACGCTTTGCCCGTGAACAGAAAGTCACCGTCAATACCCTGCTGCAGGCGGCCTGGCTGTTGCTGTTGCAACGCTATACCGGGCAAGCATGCGTGGCCTTCGGCGCCACGGTGGCGGGGCGCCCAGCCGAACTCAAGGGGGTCGAGCAGCATATCGGGCTGTTCATCAACACCTTGCCGGTGGTCGCCAGCCCGCGCCCGGAGCTGACGGTCGGCCAGTGGCTGCAGCAGGTCCAGGCACAGAACCTGAGCCTGCGCGAGCATGAGCACACACCGCTGTTCGAAGTGCAGCGCTGGGCCGGCAAGGGCGGTGAGGCGCTGTTCGACAATATCCTGGTGTTCGAGAACTACCCGGTGGCCGAGGTGCTGGAGCAGGCGGCGCCAGAGGGCCTGCGCTTCGGCGCGATGGAGCAGCACGAACAGACCAACTACCCGTTGACCCTGGCCGTGGGGCTTGGCGACGAACTGTCGTTGCACATGAGTTACGACCTGGCGCACTTCGCACCGGCCACGATCGAGCAGATCGCCGCGCAGCTGGGCCACCTGCTGCTGGCCATGCCCTCGGCGGCTGATCGGCCCCTGGGCACATTGGCGCTGATGGAGCAGGCCGAGCAGCGCGAGGTGCTGGCCGAATGGAACCCGGCGCCTGCGCAGTTCGCCAGCCAGCGCTGCCTCCATGAACTGATCGAAGCCCAGGCTGCGCGTGCGCCGGGCTCCATCGCGCTGACCCTGGGTGACGCCCAGCTCAGCTACCGCGA
>NZ_JASCPN010000115.1:0-6597 GCF_029960155.1 Pseudomonas sp. PS01300
GGTCAAGCCCGCTCCCACAGGTTTTTCATCATCCTTGAAGCTGATGCAGTACCTGTGGGAGCGGGCTTGACCCGCGATAGGGCCGGCACTTACACCACAAACCACCCGTCACGCCGCTGCAACCGCCACCCCATCACCCCCAGCGTCACCGCCCGCAGCCCCATGAACAGCAGAAAGCCCAGCCACAGCCCGTGGTTGCCCAGCCCGCTGGCCGCATAGGCGAACGGCAGTGCTATCGCCACGCTCAGCAGCATGCCGTTGCGCATCTCCCGTGCCCTTGTCGCGCCGATGAACAACCCGTCGAGCAGGTAGCTCCACACCGCCACCAGTGGCAGCAGCGCCAGGTATGGCAGGTACTCGAACGCCGTCTCGCGCACGCTGGGGATATCCGTCTGCAACTGGATGAACCAGTGCCCGCCCAGCAGGAACACCCCGGCAAACCCCAGGCTGACGATCAACGACCAGCCACACGCCACCGTCATCGAACGGAGCAATGCGCCGCGGTCCCCGGCGCCGATCGCATGTCCGCACAGTGCCTCCACCGCATGCGCCAGGCCGTCCAGTGCATACGCGGTCAGCAGCAGGCCGTTGAGCAGCAGCGCATTGGCCGCCACCGTCGCCTCGCCCAGGCGCGCACCCTGCACAGTGATCAGGAAGAACACCCCCTGCAACGCCAGGCTGCGAATGAAGATGTCGCGGTTCACGCTCAGCAGCGGGCGCCAGCTGTGCCAGCGCCTGAGCAGCGCCCAGGCCACCTGCCCGGGGTAGGCGCGCAGGGCCGGGCGCGTGAGCGCCAGGCCGAGCAGCGCGGCCGACCATTCGGCGATCACCGACGCCCGCGCCGAGCCCAGCACACCCCAGTCCAGCCCCAGCACGAACCACAGGTTGAGCACGATGTTGAGCAGGTTGGTGGTCAGCAGGATCGCCAGCGGGGCACGGGCGTTCTGCGTACCCAGAAACCACCCCACCAGGGCAAAGCTGGCCAGCGCTGCCGGCAGGCCGAGCAAGCGCGTGTGGAAGAACGCCAGGGTGTTTTCCTGCAGCGCGGCACTCGGTTGCATCAGGCCCAGTGCCAGGTGGCTGAAGGGAATCGCCAGTGCCCCCAGCAGCACGGCGAACAGCAACGCCAGCAGCAGCCCCTGCACCAGCACCTGGCGTAGCGCGGCGCCGTCGGCGCGCCCGGCCGCCTGGGCGGCAAAGCCGGTGGAGCCCATGCGCAGGAAGCCCATCAGAAACGCCAGGAAGGTATACAGGCTGGCGCCCACCGCCACGGCGCCGAGCTGGTGCGCGTGGGGCAGGTGGCCGATCACGGCGCTGTCCACCAGCGCCACCATGGGCACGGAAATGTTGGAAAGAATCATCGGCGCGGCCAGCGCCCAGACCCTGTGGTGGGTCGGACGGTCGCGCCAGTCGCTGAGTAGTCGGGACATGCAGGCTCCTTGAGAACCGGCATTGTAGCCGCCCCCGGCACTAAAACTGGTGAACGCTGTCTCACGCCGGGCGCCTCGATCAGCGATGCCCGCGAGCTTGCTATATAGTGCTCGTCTCAGACCCTGCTACCGGAAGAGTTACCCTCCATGCTCAACAAAGGATTGTGGCTGGCGTGCGCCATGGCGCTGCTCAGTGCTTGCGACTCGTCTTCTGATAAACCGGCCCCGGCCCCCGCGCCAACGGAACAGGCCGCCCCGGTAGCCCCGGCGCCGGCCCCCGCCGAACCGGCCGCGCCCGCAACTGCACCGGCCCCGGCGGCGACCCCGGCGCCCACCCAGGCGAGCCTGGGCGAGCGCTACGCCGGTCGCGAGCTGACGGTGGTAGACGTTTCCGAAGTGCAGGTCGACGGTGCCAGCGCCTTGTCGGTGACCTTCTCGGTGCCGCTGGACAAGGACCAGAACCTTGCCGAGCGCGTGCACCTGGTGGACACCACTCGGGGCAAGCTCGACGGCGCCTGGGAGCTCAGCGAAAACCAGATGGAGCTGCGCCTGCGTCA
The DNA here is from genome assembly GCF_029960155.1 of Pseudomonas sp. PS01300. Taxonomy (NCBI): domain Bacteria; kingdom Pseudomonadati; phylum Pseudomonadota; class Gammaproteobacteria; order Pseudomonadales; family Pseudomonadaceae; genus Pseudomonas; species Pseudomonas sp. PS01300. Next base: position 1,988 of record NZ_JASCPN010000115.1, read on the forward strand.
CCTGGAGCCGCAGCGCAAGCTGGTGCTGACCGTGGATGCCGGCCTGCTCGGGGTGAACGGCAAGAAGCTCCCCAGCGAATACGTCAGCCGCCTCGAAACCCGCGACATGCAGCCCACCGTGGGCTTCGCCAGCCGCGGCTCGCTGCTGCCCACGCGCCTGGCCGAAGGCCTGCCGGTGATCGCGCTGAACATCGACAAGGTGGACGTCGAGTTCTTCCGCATCAAGCCCGAGTCGATGTCCAGCTTCCTGGCCAGCTGGGGCCGCAACACCTCGCTCGAGTACTACAACTCCGAAGAGCTGTTGAGCAAGGCCGACCTGGTGTATGCCGGCCGCTTCGACCTGAACCCGGTGCGCAACACCCGCGAAACCCTGTTGCTACCGATTGCCGGGATCAAGCCGTTGCAGGAACCTGGGGTGTACCTGGCGGTGATGCGCGCCTCGGGCCGCTACAACTATTCGCAGCCGGCCACCCTGTTCACCCTGAGTGACATCGGGCTGTCGGCGCATCGCTACACCAACCGCCTGGACGTGTTCACCCAGGCGCTGGACGGCGGCAAGGCCCTGGACGGGGTCAACCTCGAACTGCTCGACCGCGAAGGCAAGCTGCTGGCCCAGGCCAAGACCGACGGCGATGGCCATGCGCAATTGCCGATGCCGCCCAAGGCCGATGTACTGCTGGCCAAGCAGGGCGTGCACACCACCTTGCTGCGCCTGAACAGCGCCGCGCTCGACCTCTCCGAATTCGCGCTGACCGGGCCGCAGGCCAACCCGCTGCAGTTTTTCGTGTTCGGCCCGCGCGACCTCTATCGCCCGGGTGAAACCGTGCTGCTCAACGGCCTGCTGCGCGACCAGGACGGCAAGCCGGTGAAGGCCCAGCCGGTCAGTGTCGAGGTGCGTCGTCCGGATGAACAGGTCAGCCGCAAGTTCGTGTGGGAGGCCGATGCCAACGGCTTCTACCAGTACCAGTTGCAACTGGCCAGCGAAGCCCCGACCGGGCGCTGGCAGCTGGTGTTCGACCTGGGCGGCGGCAAGAAGCAGGTGTTCGAGTTCCTTGTCGAAGACTTCATGCCCGAGCGCCTGGCCCTGGAACTCAAGGGCAGCGCGACCCCGCTGAGCCCGGGTGAAACCGCTGAAATCCATGTCAATGGCCGCTACCTCTACGGCGCCCCGGCCTCGGGCAACCGCCTCAGCGGCCAGGCCTACGTGCGCCCGCTGCGCGAAGCGGTGCCGGCCTTGCCGGGCTACCAGTTCGGCTCGATCACCGAGGAAGACCTGAGCCACGACCTGGAACTGGACGAAACCACCCTGGACGCGTCGGGCGATGCCACGCTGCAGATCGAAAGCCGCTGGTCCGAGGCGCATTCGCCGCTGCAACTGAGCGTGCAGGCCAGCCTGCAGGAGTCCGGTGGCCGGCCGATCACCCGGCGCCTGGAGCAGCCGATCTGGCCGGCCGAGCGCATGCCCGGCCTGCGTGGGCTGTTCGACGGTGAAGAGGTCGACGGCAACACCCCGGTCGAGTTCGAACTGCTGATGGCCGACCGTGATGGCCACAAACTGGCCGCCGACAACCTCAAGGTGCGCCTGATTCAGGAGCGCCGCGACTACTACTGGAACTATTCCTCCAGTGACGGCTGGGATTACAACTACAACGAGAAATTCCTGCTGCAGTCCGAGCAGCCGGTCAGCATCAAGGCCGGCAGCACTGCCAAGCTGAGCTTCCCGGTGGAATGGGGCCCGTACCGTGTCGAGGTCGAAGACCCGAGCACCGGCGTGACCAGCAGCGTGCGCTTCTGGGCTGGCTGGCGTGCCCAGGACAACACCGACGGCGGCGCCGTGCGCCCCGACCAGGTCAAGCTGGCGCTGGACAAGCCGGCCTACGCCGATGGCGCCACCGCGCAGATCACCGTGACCCCGCCGGCTGCCGGCAAGGGTTACCTGATCGTCGAGGGCAATGACGGCCCGCTGTGGTGGGAAGAAATCGACGTGCCTGCCGAAGGCAAGACCTACGCGGTCAAGCTCGACCCCAAATGGGCCCGCCACGACCTGTACGTCAGCGCCCTGGTGATCCGCCCCGGCGAGCGCAAGGCCAATGCCACGCCCAAACGTGCCGTGGGCGTGCTGCACCTGCCGCTGGATCGCGCCGAGCGCAAGCTGGCGCTGACCCTCAAGGCCCCGGAAAAGATGCGTCCCAAGCAGCCGCTCACCGTCAAGGTGCAGGCGCGCAATGCCGATGGCAGCATCCCCAAGCAGGTGCAGGTGCTGCTGGCCGCGGTGGACGTGGGCATTCTCAACATCACCAGCTACGCCACCCCCGACCCGTTCACCGGCATGTTCGGCCGCAAGGCCTACGGCGCCGACCAGCTGGATATCTACGGCCAGCTGATCGAAGCCGGGCAGGGCCGCCTGGCCAGCCTGGCATTCGGCGGTGACGCGGCCATGGCCAAGGGCGGCAAGCGTCCCAGCACCAGCGTGACCATCGTGGCCCTGCAGAGCGCCCCGGTGACCCTGGACGCCAAGGGCGAAGGTCAGGCGACGGTGGACATCCCCGACTTCAACGGCGAGCTTCGGGTGATGGCCCAGGCCTGGACCGACGAGCGCTTCGGCATGGCCGAGGCCAAGACCGTGGTCGCCGCGCCGCTGATCGCCGAACTGTCGGCCCCGCGTTTTCTGGCCGGCGGCGACCGTACCGAGCTGGCGCTGGACCTGTCCAACCTGTCGGGCAAGGCGCAGAAGTTCACGGTCAAGGTGACCACCGAGGGCCAGTTGAACCTGCTGACCCCGTCCGAGCAGCCACTGAGCCTGCGTGACGGCCAGCGCGTGACCTCGCTGCTGGGCGTGCAGGCCGTGGGTGGCCTGGGCCAGGGCAAGGTCAAGGTGCAGGTCAGCGGCCTGGTGCTGCCTGGCGAACCGAACACCGCCTTCACCCGCGAGTGGACCCTGGGCATTCGCCCGGCCTACCCGGCGCAGCTCAGGCACTACCGCGCCGCGCTCAAGGACCAGCCATGGACCTTGCCCGCCGAGGACCTGGCCGCGTTCGAACCCCAGGGCCTGGAGGCGATGCTGTCGCTGTCGAGCCGCCCGCCGCTGAACATCGCCGAGCAGATCCGTGCCCTTGAGGCCTACCCCTATGGCTGCCTGGAGCAGACCACCAGCGGGCTGTACCCGTCGCTGTACGCCGATGCCGAGACGCTCAAGCGCCTGGGCATCAAGGGTGAAGAGCCCAAGGTGCGCCAGCGCAAGATCGAGATGGGCATCGAGCACCTGCTCGGCATGCAGCGCTACAACGGCAGCTTCGGCCTGTGGAGCGCGGACGACAGCGAGGAGTACTGGCTGACCGCCTACGTCACCGACTTCCTGCAGCGTGCCCGCGAGCAAGGCTACGCGGTGCCGCCCGAGGCGCTGAAAAAGGCCAACGAACGCCTGCTGCGCTACCTGCAGGAACGCAACCTGATCGAGCCGTACTACACCAGCAACGCCGAGCACAGCCGCTTCGCGGTACAGGCGTATGCGGCGCTGGTGCTGGCGCGTACCCAGCAGGCCCCGTTGGGTGCCCTGCGCAGCCTGTTCGAGCGCCGCGCCGATGCACGTTCGGGCCTGCCGCTGGTACAGCTATCGATCGCACTGGACAAGATGGGCGACAAGCCGCGCTCGGCGCAGGCCCTGCAGGCGGGCCTGGCGGTCAAGCGCCAGGACGTGTGGCTGAGCGACTATGGCAGCCCGGTACGTGACGAGGCGCTGATCCTGGCCCTGCTCGAAGAGAACAAGCTGGCCACCGACCAGCTCGACCAGCGCCTGTTCGAGCTGTCGGACAAGATGGCCAGCAGCTCGTACCTGTCCACCCAGGAACGCAATGCGCTGTTCATGGCCGGGCGTGGCATGCTCAAGCAGCCTGAAGGCCGCTGGAGTGCACGCCTGGACAGCGCGGGCGAGCTGCGCGACCTGGGCCCAACCCAGGCCGGGCTCAAGCTGGAGGGGCCGTTGCTGGCCTCGCCGCTGACCGTGACCAACACCAGCGACAAGACCGTGTACCAGCAGTTGACCGTGTCGGGTTACCCGCGCTTCGCACCCCGTGCGGTGGGCACCAACATGAGCATCTACCGCGAGTACCTGGGCATGAATGGCCGGGCACTGAACATCAAGTCGCTCAAGAGTGGCGACCTGGTGCTGGTGCACATTGGTATCCGCGCCAACGAGCGGGTGCCGGACGCGCTGATCGTCGACCTGCTGCCGGCGGGCCTGGAGCTGGAAAACCAGAACCTGGCGCAAAGTGCGGCCAGCCTGGACAACGCCAGCAGTGCAGTGAAGGAATGGCGTGAAGCAATGCAGAACGCCAACGTGGTGCACCAGGAGTTTCGCGATGACCGCTACGTGGCGGCGATGAACGTCGACCCGTACGGCGTGACGCACCTGCTGTATCTGGCTCGTGCGGTCACGCCGGGCACCTACCGCGTGCCGCCGGTGCAGGTGGAGTCGATGTACCGGCCCAACTGGCAGGCGGTGGGCGAGAGCCCGGGTGACATGGTGATTCTGGGACGCTAATCAGGCCCCATCGCGGGTCAAGCCCGCTCCCACAAGGGTCGCAGTAATCCCTGTGGGAGCGGGCTTGACC
>NZ_JASCPN010000116.1:0-6489 GCF_029960155.1 Pseudomonas sp. PS01300
GGTCAAGCCCGCTCCCACAAGGATTGGCGCTAACCCTGTGGGAGCGGGCTTGACCCGCGATGCGATCCGAAGGCTAGCGCCGTAAACGCCGCCACCCCATCACCACACCACTCACGCTCAGCACCAGCCCACCCAGGCTGAGCACGATCATCCACCCATCCCACAACGGCCGCCGCGTCAGCAGCGGTAGCCAGTCCCAGCTGTGCAGCAACGCGAACAGCCAGCGTGACGCGCGCCGTGGCTGGTCCAGCTGCCCCAGTACTTCACCGGTGTACAGGTCCAGATGCAGCCAGGTCTGCGCCGGGTCGTCGAAGCGCACCCGCAGCACCGGCAGACGCTTTTCAAGATGCCCGAGCATGCTCTGCTCGGCCCGCGCGTAGTAGTAGAAGTCGTAGGCCTCCAACTGCTGCACCTGCATCGCCGGCCCGATCGCCCGCGCCGCCTGCTCCAGCACCGCCCGTGGCAGACGCTGCAGCACCTGGCCGTCGTGCATCGACAGTACCCGCGTGCGTCCCGCGCCGTCCTGGCCCACCACATACCCCGCGCCACCGATCAGCCGCCACTCCAGCTCGCGGGCGGTGAAGCCCTGGTCGGCAAAGCGCGCCAGTGCCTGGGGCACCGACAGCGGGAACGCCGCCGCATTCAGCGGCCCGCCCTGATACGCCGAGGTATCCAGCGGCTGCGCACTGCTGAACAGCCGCCACGGGTTCATCGACATCAGCCCACTGAAAATCCAGGTGATGGCCAGGGCACCGAACAGCAACCCGCCCACATGGTGCCAGCGTGCCCAGCCCTTGTACGGCGAACGCGAACCGCTGCGGTAGGGCCGGCTGAAGCGCCAGCGCATCACACCCACCACCGCGCCCAGCAGCGCCATCACGCTGGCCGCCAGCGACAGGTAGATCACCAGGTTGCTCCACAGCCCGTCCAGGCCGATGCCGCGCAATGGATACAGCCAGTGCAGCCAGGCGCCGATCAGGTTCCAGCCGCGCTCGCTGGCGCTGGCATCGCGCACCACTTCGCCGGTCTGGCCGCTGATGTACAGCAAGGTGCCGTCCGTATCGCTCAACTGCACGCGATGCAGCGGCCGGTGCGCATCCAGTGCGCGCGAATGGCTCCACAGGTCTTCCTGCACCGCGTCGCGATAGGTCAGCGGCGCATGCGGGTCGTATTGCCCGGCACTGGCCAGCGCCCGTTCGCGGGTGGTGGGGGCGATGCGCTGGCCGCTAGTTGCGTCCACTGCCAGGGCCTTGCCGCTGGCATAGTCGAACAGGTAAAGCGCCTGCCCGGCCACGCTGCTCAGGCGTATGCGTGCAGGTTGCGGATCGGCCACCGCCAGCGCCTCGCCCAGCGAGACGCAACAGCCCTGCGCCGACAGCGCCGGCAGGTGCGCCAGGTGCTCGCGCGGGGTCAGCTTGGGGTAGCCCACGTACAGCATCACCATGCCCGAGACGAACCACAGCGCCATGAACACGCAGGTCACGATCCCCAGCCAGCGATGCCACAGATACAGATAACGCTTCATTGCAACGCTCCATCAGGGCCGGGGCGCGAACGCCCCGGCCCGGCCCAGTCAGAAGCGGGTCTGCACCGCCAGTTCGAAGGTGCGCGGTGCACCCAGGTAGAGCATGCTCGACGAAGTCCAGCGTGCGTACACCTCGTCGGTCAGGTTGCGCACCCGCGCGGTGATGCGCGTGTCGGCATCCACCTTGTAGCCGACGAAGGCCCCGAACAGGGTGTACGACGGCGCGTAGCGGGTGTTGGCCGCATCGGCATACACCGACGACACATAGCGGCTGTCGCCGCCCACCTGCCACTGCGGGTCCAGGTCGTAGGTCAGCCACAGGTTGGCCACCCGGTCCGGGGTGTTGGTGGGGGTGTTGCCCTTGCGCGAGAACGACTGGCCGCCGACGTTTTCGTTGAACGCGTCGTACTGCGCATCGACATAGGCGAAGTTGCCTTCGGCCAGCAGTTGCGGGGTGACGCGCAGCGCCGCCGCCACCTCGATACCGCGTGACGACTGCTTGCCCACCGGCTGGGTGAAGCCGGGGTTGGCCGGGTCGGCGGTGGCCAGGTTGTCGCGCTCGATGCGGTAGGCGGCCACGGTGGCCGAACCGCGTCCGTCCAGAAAGTCGAACTTGCTGCCCACCTCCAGCTGCTTGCCGGTGCTCAGGTCGAAGTCGCGCACCTGGCCGAAGCTGGCGGTGGTGAGCATGCCGGCGGGCGGGTCGGCGGCGGTGCTGTACTGCACATACACGTTGGCCGACGGGGTCAGCTCGAACACCAGGCCCACACGCCCGGTGGTGGGCTGGTAGCGGCGTTTGAACTGCGCCGGGTTGGCCTCGTTGACGGCGCGGTAGTTGCGTACCTGCAGGTCGATGCTGTCGTGGCGCAGGCCCGTCAGCAGGGTCAGGCGATCGGTCAGGGTCAGGCGGTTCTCCAAAAAGCCGGCCCAGGTGTCGACCGTGTTCTGACGGTTCTTCTCGTAGCCGGGGAACATGCCCGGCAGGTCGTAGAAGTGTCCCGGGTCGAAGTGGTCGGGGTCGACGCTGCCGGCAGCGGTGCCCGAGCGCGGGTAGGTCATCTGCACGTTGTGGCTGTAGTCCAGGCCCGTCGACCACTGGCTGCGCAGGCCGAACAGCTGGCCGTCATGCAGCAGTTCCACGCGGTTGCCGTTGAGCTCCTGGTCGTGCCGTTGCAGCAGGCTGCCGGCGCGTTGCACGCGGCTGTTGTCGGCGTTGTAGGTGTAGGTCTCGAGATTGCGGAAGTTGCGCTCGGCGTTGTAGTGGTAAAGCGTATTGCGCAACGAGGTGGCGTCGTCGAAACGGTACTCGGTGATCGAGCGCAGCCAGCGCACGCGCTGCTCGTAGCGCCCGTCCTCGACGTTGTAGTTCTCGAAGCGCCGGCTCTTGTCGACCTTCATCTGGCCGCCCAGCGGGTTGAGCACCGGGCTGCCCCAGTAGGGGCTGTCGACGCTCTCGTTCTGGTATTCGAGTGCCAGGGTGTGGGACAGCTGGTCGTTGATGTCGGTCAGCAGCGAGAACGCCACGCTCCAGGCATCGCGCTCCTCGCGGTCGACGTAGCCATTGCTGCGGGTATGGCTGAAATCCAGGCGCGCATGGTTGGTGTCGTTGAGTGCGTGGTTGAAGCCGAACGAGGTCTCGCTGCTGTCGTAGCTGCCATAGCTGACGCGGCCTTCGTTGAAGTCTTCGTCGCGGTTGGCCAGCTTGGTGATGTAGTTGATCGAGCCGCCTACGGCGCCGGCGCCGAACAGGAAGCTGGACGGGCCGCCGACCGCTTCGACGCGGTCATAGATCCAGCTGTCGACCGGGCGTGCGGCGATCGAGTCGTACTGCACGCTGATGCCATTGAACAGCTGGGTGATCTGCGCCCCGGAAAAGCCCCGGTACGACACCGAGCCGGCCGAGCCGGGCGGGGAGGCGGCGTTCAGGCCGGGTACGCCGGCGAGCATGTCCTGGGTGGTCCTGGCGCCGCGCTGTTCGATCTGCTGGCGGTTGACGATGCTGATCGAGGCCGGGGTTTCGCGGGGCGTGAGGCCCAGGCGCGAACCGGTTTGCGAGGGGGTGTCGAGCAACACGCCGTCCACCGGGATCGGCCGGTCGCTGACCAGTACATCGGGCAGCACGAGTGCCTCGTCGGCAACGGCGTTGAGCGACAGGGCGCAGAGCAGGGCAGTGCAGCCCTGCAAACGTGAGAAAGGGGTCATTGAGCGAACTCTGCAGGTGAGCCAACGGCACCCCCGCGCAGTGGCGCAGGCGTGTGCCGGTACGGGCAGCGGCAAGGCTGCCGGGTTGGATCAGGCCAGCAGGGGGGAGGCGCGCGGGTTGGCCGAGGGCCAGCAGTAGCGAGGTGGCGCCTTGCTGCGCAGTTCGTGGTGGTAGCGGCGCGTGCGGGTGAACGCCAGCAGCCAGCCGATCACCAGGCTCAGGGCCAGGCACACCACGGCCGCGGCACACACCGGGCAGGTTTGCAGGCTGTCCCAGCCGGCGATGGAGGCGTCGCTGTAATCGGTCTTGAGGGTCGGGCCCGGGGTGCCCATGGCCGAGCAGAAGGCTCCGCCGATGCCGTTGAGCTGCAGGCCCATCATCTGCCCGTGGCCGATACCGCAGGCGAACAGATTGAACAGGACGCTGAAGTACAGCGTCCAGGCAATCAGCGAGCGGTCGGCACGGGTAATTTTCATGGCGGCGACTTTAGCACCACCTTCCCATGCCGGGAAGGTTGAACGCCGCAGTGTCTACACCGTTTCGTCGCGTACGTGGGCCGGCTGCGGGTAATACTGCGCGAAGCTCACGTCGTCGGTCTGGTCCACGCGCTTTTTCAGGCGTTCGTTGAACGCCCGGTTCACCGCGTACTGCCCGCCCGAGGTGGTGCGGAACTGGGCGGTGAGGGTGATGCCGTTGAGGTTCATGGCGTCCACCCCGAACACCTGCAGCGGCCCTTGCAGGCTGTGGCGCAGCACCGGGTCCTCGCTGATCGACTGGCCCACCTCGCGGATCAGGTGCAGGGCGCTGTCGACATCGGTCTGGTAGCTGAACTGCACCGAGAAGAACGCATAGGCGAACTGGCGCGACTGGTTGGTGACGGCCTTGATCTGGCCGAACGGTACCGAGTGCACGAAGCCCTTGCCGTCGCGCAGGCGCAGGGTGCGGATGGTCAGGCTCTCGACGGTGCCGGCGTGGCCGGAGTCGAGCACCACCCAGTCGCCGATGGCGATGGTGTCCTCGATCAGGATGAACAGGCCGGTGATCACGTCCTGTACCAGCTGCTGCGAACCGAAACCGATGGCCAGGCCGACCACCCCGGCACCGGCCAGCAGCGGCGCCACGTTGATGCCCAGGTTGGCCATGGTGGTGATGGTGCAGATCACCACCAGCACGATCTTCACCGCGTTGCGCAGCATCGGCAGGATGGTGCGCACCCGTGTGCTGGGCTGGCGCGAAGCGCGCCGGCCGGCGCTGGGCTTGAGGGCTTCCTGGATGGCGGTGTCGATCACCACCCACAGCAGCCAGGTGACCAGCAAGATCAACCCGATGCTGCTCAGCGAATCGCTGATTGCCCGGCCCAGGCTGTTGCGCACGGCGAATTCGAGCACCGAAAAACCCCAGATGCGCCCCAGCAGCTCGATGAAGGCGATGGCCATGCCGATGCGCAGCAGCGCGTGGGCGAGGTTGCGCACCAGTTCCTTGTAGGGGCGAAGGCGCTGGCCGGGGTCGACCTCGCGGGACTTGAACAGGTGCTGCAGCACCGTGCTCAGGAACACCGTGCCCACCAGCAGCACCGTGGTCAGCAGGGCCTTTTGCAGGGCCTTCTGGCTTTCTTCGCCGGCGCCGATCAGGTTGATCGCCGATACCAGGATCATCATCAGGATCGGCAGGTACCACAGCCACGAGAAGATCCGCAGGGTTTCCTGCAGGGCGCGGTGCTGCAGGCGGTCGTGCAGGTCGCGGTTGCGGATCAGGTGGGCCACCGGGCGGCGCAGGCGGATCACCAGCGCGGCGAAGGCGAAGGTGGCCAGCAGGCCGGTGATCACCGCGATGCTGCTGGTGAGGTTGCCACCGATCTGGCGGGTGATCTGCGGGCTGGTCAGGGCGTCGGCCCAGGCGGCGAGAAAGCCGATCATGAACAACGGGCGTGGCGCGATCTTGCGGATGATGCGCACGGCGGTGCGCTTGTGGCCGGTGTCGAACACGGTGATCAGGCACAGGATGATCGACGTCGAGAACAGGCCGCTGCTGGTGGCGTAGGCCAGGCTCAGGCCCAGCGCGCGGCCGATCGAGGGGTCGAGCAGGCGCGTGCTGGCGTAGAGGGTGGCGGGCAGGCTGGCCAGGGCCGGCAGGGTGTAGGGCAGCAGGTAGCCGAGCAGTTTCTGCAACCGCGGACGTTCGCGCAGCGGGCGCCTGCGATTGATGTGGTGGGACAGCACGCGGCCCAGGCTGGTGAGCACGCCGAACACCACCAGCCAGGTGAGGCTGAGCAGGGCAAAGTCCACCAGCAGGTCGAAGGAGTCTTCGGCGTGGCGGTCGACCAGCTGGTTGGCCTCCTTGCTGGCGCGATTGGCGCGCAGGCGCCAGGCGTCGACCAGGTGACCGTCGACGTCGATTTCCTGGGTGACGCTGTCGAGGCTGTTGGCCAGAGCGCCGAGCAGGCCGCCCTGAACCACGGGTTCCGGGGCTTTTTCGGCGGTTTCGGCGCTGTCGGTGCCGGGGATGAGGCTGGCGGCGAGCAGTTGCGTGCTGAGCAGGCAACCGAGCAGCAGGGTGAGCAATCGGGTCACTGGGCACTCCTTGAGCCGTGAATGACGGAAAGGGTAGTCCAAGGAACTGATCGGTATTTGCCGGGCAAGTTCGAAACCGAGGTGAATTCATCGCGGGTCAAGCCCGCTGCCACAGGTGCGACATCGCTCTTGAAATCGGCACATCACCTTGTGGCAGCGGGCTTGACCCGCGACAGGCCCGAACGCCGGCC
>NZ_JASCPN010000117.1:0-5880 GCF_029960155.1 Pseudomonas sp. PS01300
GGTCAAGCCCGCTCCCACAGAGGGCACCATTGAACCTGTGGGAGCGGGCTTGACCCGCGATGGATTCAACGCGGTCTTATTCTGCCCAAGGCAGAATCGGAATCGCCGTCACCGCGTTCTGCGGGCTGCCTTCGATCAGGCGGTCGCTGTACACCAGGTACACCAGCGTGTTGCGCTTCTTGTCCAGAAAGCGCACCACCTGCATGGTCTTGAACACCAGCGAGGTGCGCTCCTTGAACACTTCATCGCCATCCTTGAGCTCGCCCTTGAAGCGAATCGGCCCCACCTGACGGCAGGCGATCGACGCCTCGGCACGGTCTTCGGCCAACCCCAGCCCACCCTTCACGCCGCCGGTCTTGGCGCGCGACAGGTAGCAGGTCACGCCCTCCACCTTGGGGTCGTCGAACGCCTCGACCACGATGCGGTCGTTGGGCCCGACGAACTTGAACACCGTCGACACCTGGCCGATTTCCTCGGCACCGGCCAGCATCGGCAAGGCCAGCAAGGCGGCTGCAAAAATCCCTTTGATCACGCTCATTTCCTCATACCAGAATCAGGTTGTCGCGGTGCACCAGTTCCGGCTCGGCGCTGTAGCCCAGCACGGCCTCGATGGCCTCGGATGACTGGCCGATGATCTTCTGCGCTTCCAGCGCGCTGTAGTTGGCCAGGCCGCGCGCCACTTCAAGGCCGTCCGGCCCTACGCACACGACCATCTCGCCACGCCGGAAACTGCCCTGCACGGTCTTGACGCCCACCGGCAGCAGGCTCTTGTTGGCCTGGCGCAAGGCCTGCACCGCACCGGCGTCCAGCACCAGGGTGCCGCGGGTCTGCAGGTGCCCGGCCAGCCATTGCTTGCGTGCCGCGAGCATGCCGCGCTCGGGCGAGAGCAAGGTGCCCAGGCGCTCGCCGGCCTTGAGGCGGTCGAGCACGCGCTCGATGCGCCCGCCGACGATGATGGTGTGCGCCCCCGACCGCGCGGCCAGGCGCGCCGCACGCAGCTTGGTCTGCATGCCGCCACGCCCCAGTGCGCCACCGGTGCCGCCGGCCACGGCGTCCAGCGCCGGGTCATCGGCGCGCGCCTCGTAGATCAGCTGGGCTTCGGGGTTGTTGCGCGGGTCGGCATCGAACATGCCGTCGCGGTCGGTGAGGATCACCAGCAGATCGGCTTCCACCAGGTTGGCCACCAGTGCGGCCAGGGTGTCGTTGTCGCCGAAGCGGATCTCGTCGGTGACCACGGTGTCGTTCTCGTTGATCACCGGTACCACGCCCAGCTCCACCAGGGTACGCAGGGTGCTGCGGGCGTTGAGGTAACGCTTGCGGTCGGAGAGGTCGTCGTGGGTCAGCAGGATCTGCGCGGTGTGCCGGCCATGCTCGGCAAAGCTCGACTCCCAGGCCTGCACCAGGCCCATCTGGCCGATGGAGGCGGCAGCCTGAAGCTCGTTCATCGCACTCGGTCGCTTGCTCCAGCCCAGGCGGCTCATGCCGGCAGCCACGGCCCCCGAAGAGACCAGCACCAACTCGACCCCTGCCTCATGCAGGGCCACCATCTGCTCGACCCACACGCCCATCGCCGCGCGGTCCAGGCCCTTGCCATCCGCCGTCAGCAACGCGCTGCCGATTTTCACGACCCAGCGCTGCGCACCCGTCACCTTGCTCCGCATCTTCTTCCAACCTATAGAGATCTTTAGATACCAAAACGCCGCTTGAAAAAGCGGCGTTTAGTGTACTGCAACGAATCAGTCGCGCACGTAAATGATTTCCGGGCCGTCTTCGTCGTCTTCCCAGTCGTCATCGTCATCATCGTCGCCGATGTCGTGCACGCTCTTGACGCCGGTACGGCGCAGGGCGCGCGCGTCGTCCAGGGCCTGCAGCTGGGCACGGGCCTCGTCTTCGATGCGCTGGTCGAGGTCGGCCAGCTCGTCGCGGTAGGCCGGGTCGGCCGCCAGGCGGTCGGCACGGTCTTCGAGGTAGCGCATGATGTCGCGGCTGAGCTGCTCGGTGCCCTGCTTGGAGATCGCCGAGATCACGTACACCGGGCCTTCCCACTGCAGGCGCTCGACCACTTCCTTGACGCGCTCGTCGCGCTCGTCGTCCATCAGCATGTCGGTCTTGTTCAGCACCAGCCAGCGGTCACGCTCGGCCAGCGACGGGCTGAAGCGGGTCAGCTCGTTGACGATGACTTCGGCGGCGTCGGCGCTGCTGCTTTCATCCAGCGGGGCCAGGTCGACGAGGTGCAGCAGCAGGCGGGTACGCGCCAGGTGCTTGAGGAAGCGGATACCCAGGCCGGCGCCTTCCGAAGCGCCTTCGATCAGGCCGGGGATGTCGGCGATGACGAAGCTCTTCCAGCGGTCGACGCTGACCACGCCCAGGTTCGGCACCAGGGTGGTGAACGGGTAGTCGGCGACTTTCGGCTTGGCGGCCGACACCGAACGGATGAAGGTGGATTTGCCGGCATTGGGCAAGCCCAGCAGGCCGACGTCGGCCAGCACTTTCATTTCCAGTTTCAGGTCACGCTGCTCGCCGGGCTTGCCCGGGGTGGTCTGGCGTGGCGCACGGTTGGTGCTGGACTTGAAACGGGTATTGCCCAGGCCGTGCCAGCCGCCCTGCACCACCATCAGTTTCTGCCCGGCCTTGACCAGGTCGCCGATCACTTCCTGGGTGCCCGCGTCGATCACGGTGGTGCCGACCGGCACGCGCAGGATCAGGTCGTCGCCCTTCTTGCCGGTGCAGTCGGTGCTGCCGCCATTGGAGCCGCGCTGGGCCTCGAAGTGACGGGTGTAGCGGTAGTCGACCAGGGTGTTGAGGTTTTCGTCGGCAACCATGTACACCGAGCCGCCGTCGCCACCATCGCCACCGTTGGGGCCACCGTTCTCGATGAACTTCTCGCGGCGGAAGCTCATGCAACCGTTACCGCCGTCACCGGCCTTGACCTTGATCGATACTTCGTCAACAAACTTCATAAAAACCGCCTCTCGTCAGTTGGACGAGCTGAGTGACACAAAGACATAAGGCTCTTGCAAAAGTGAGCGCGGCGGCCCCGATACGGCCAGAACACCAGCGCCGGCAGCCCATACAAACAGCTTTGCAAGAGACTCACCCCACAAACGAAAAAGCCCCGTCGCGAGACAGGGCTTTTCCAGCGATCGCGCGATTACTCGGCAACGACGCTCACGTAACGACGACCGAAGGCGCCTTTTACTTCGAACTTGATCTTACCCGCGATCTTGGCGAACAGGGTGTGATCCTTGCCCATGCCAACGCCGTAGCCAGCGTGGAATTGGGTGCCGCGCTGACGCACGATGATGTTGCCCGGGATGATAGCCTGGCCGCCATACATCTTCACGCCAAGGCGTTTGGCTTCTGAGTCGCGACCGTTACGGGTACTACCACCAGCTTTTTTGTGTGCCATGGTTCAATTCTCCAGAAATGGGGATTTGGGCGATTAAGCCGAAATACCGGTGATCTTGATTTCGGTGAACCACTGGCGGTGGCCCATACGCTTCATGTGGTGCTTACGGCGGCGGAACTTGATGATGCGCACTTTGTCGTGACGACCTTGCGAGATCACTTCAGCAACAACCTTGGCACCAGCAACGACTGGAGCGCCGATGTTCACGTCGTCGCCATTGGCAACCAACAGAACGCGGTCGAAAGTCACGGATTCGCCAGTGGCGACTTCCAGTTTTTCGATTTTCAGGTATTCACCTTCGGCGACTTTGTACTGCTTGCCACCGGTAACAATTACTGCGTACATGGGTATTTCTCCGATAATCCTGCTCACCCAGCTCTTTATAGGAAGAGTATTGGCTGGCATGGCTGCATAGGGCTGGAACGGCCCAGTGCAATTGCGTAAGGCAGGTGCTGCCCAGGAAGTTCAGGGTGCGCGATTGTACGCAAGCCAGCTTTGCCTTGCAAGTGTGGCCATTGACCCCACGGGCAGTGCGCCTTGACACGCCGGGACCCGCAACCTAGCATGCCGCGCAACCCTTATGGAGCACCTGTGGCCGATGCAACCCCAAGCTTTCTACCGTGCGGTAGCGGACGACTTCAGCGCCGTTGACGAGATCATCAAGAAGCAGCTGACTTCGCGTGTGCCGCTGGTATCGAAAATCGGCGACTATATTACCTCGGCCGGGGGCAAGCGTCTGCGCCCGCTGCTGGTGTTGCTGTGCGGCAAGGCACTGGGCCGCGAAGGCGACGACCTGCGCCTGCTGGCAGCCACCATCGAGTTCCTGCACACCGCCACCCTGCTGCATGACGACGTGGTCGACATGTCGGGCATGCGCCGTGGCCGCTCCACCGCCAATGCCCTGTGGGGCAACGCGCCAAGCGTGCTGGTGGGCGACTTCCTGTACTCGCGCTCGTTCGAGATGATGGTCGAGCTGGGCTCGATGCCGGTCATGCAGATCCTCTCCAAGGCCACCCGCGTGATTGCCGAGGGTGAAGTGCTGCAGCTGTCGCGCATTCGCGACGCCAGCACCACCGAGGAAGTCTACATGGACGTCATCCGCGGCAAGACCGCCATGCTGTTCGAAGCCTCCACCCACAGCGCCGCCGCACTGGCCGGCGCCAGCGATGAACAGCGCGAAGCCCTGCGTACCTTCGGCGACCACCTGGGCGTGGCCTTCCAGCTGGTCGACGACCTGCTCGACTACAAGGGCGACGCCGAGACCCTGGGCAAGAACGTCGGTGACGACCTGGCCGAAGGCAAGCCGACCCTGCCGCTGATCTACACCATGCGCGAAGGCACCCCCGAGCAGGCGGCGCTGGTGCGCCAGGCCATCCAGAAAGGTGGCCTTGAAGACCTGGAGAGCATCCGCAACGCAGTGGAGGCCGCTGGCGCGCTGGAGTACACCGCACAGATGGCGCGTGACTACGTGGCCCGTGCCATCGCCTGCCTGGACGTGCTGCCGGCCAGCGAATACCGCAATGCGCTGGTCGAACTCAGCGAGTTCGCCGTCGCCCGCACGCACTGATCCCCTGCCCGGCCCATCGCTCGATGGGCCTGCTTTTCCTCTGGCCGGCAAAACCCTATACAATGTGGGTTTTCTGCACGTAGTCCTGAGGAACCGTAGTGAGCACTTTGCCACCCTGCCCCAAATGCAACTCCGAATACACCTACGAAGACGCCAGCCAGCTGATCTGCCCCGAGTGCGCCCACGAGTGGTCGGCCAGCGGTGAAGCCGAAGCGGCCAGCGACGAAGCGGTGAAGAAGGATTCGGTGGGCAACGTCCTGCAGGACGGCGACACCATCACCGTGATCAAGGACCTCAAGGTCAAGGGCACCTCGCTGGTGGTCAAGGTTGGCACCAAGGTCAAGAACATCCGCCTGTGCGACGGCGACCACGACATCGACTGCA
The DNA here is from genome assembly GCF_029960155.1 of Pseudomonas sp. PS01300. Classification (NCBI taxonomy): domain Bacteria; kingdom Pseudomonadati; phylum Pseudomonadota; class Gammaproteobacteria; order Pseudomonadales; family Pseudomonadaceae; genus Pseudomonas; species Pseudomonas sp. PS01300. The sequence continues at coordinate 5,361 of NZ_JASCPN010000117.1, forward strand.
AGATCGACGGCATCGGCCCGATGAAGCTGAAATCGGAATTCGTGCGCAAGGTCTGACCCCTGCCTGCCCGGGGCTGCACTCGCAGCCTCGACCCTACCGCCCGGCGGTAATCGCAAGAAAAATCCAATAGTCACTTGCTATTTTGATAATAAGAATTATTCTCATTGAACGCTTTCAAGGAGAATAGCCATGACTTATCTGATAGACGCCTGGCTTGACCGCCCCCATCCGTACCTGCGCATCCTGCACCGCGAAACCGGCGAGGTATGCGCCGTGCTCGAAGAAGACGCGCTGGGCGAACTGCGCGACCAGGGCGACCTGGATCTTCACGGGTTGAATTCGAGCGAGCCTGTGGTGCTCAAGGAGCTGGTGAGGAATCTGTTCCTGTTCTGCTATGCCCGGGCGTTGCGCCCTGGGGGTGGCGCGCAGTGGAACTGAAAGCATCGCGGGTCAAGCCCGCTCCCACAAGGATCACTGCAATCATGAGACTGGCAGTGTACCTGTGGGAGCGGGCTTGACC
>NZ_JASCPN010000118.1:0-5829 GCF_029960155.1 Pseudomonas sp. PS01300
GGCCGGCTCCTGCACAGGAATGCGTGGTTCCCTGCAGGAGCCGGCCTTGCCGGCGAAGAGGCCAGCACAGGCAAGGCGGTTATCAGCCTAGAACGTCATCTCTTTCACATCATCGGCCACGATCAGCTTGCCGGCGGTCTTGGCGACGATCTCTTCCACGCTCACCCCCGGCGCTGTCTCGCGCAGGATGAACGCGCCATTCTCGATCTCAAGATAGGCCAGGTCGGTCAGCACCTTGCGGATGCAGCCGGCACCGGTCAGCGGCAGGCTGCAACGCGACAGCAGCTTGGACTCGCCGTCCTTGGAGGCATGGGTCATGGTGACGATGATGTTCTCGGCACCGGCCACCAGGTCCATCGCCCCGCCCATGCCCTTGACCAGTTTGCCCGGGATCATCCAGGAGGCGATGTTGCCCTCCACGTCCACCTCGAACGCCCCCAGCACGGTGAGGTCGACGTGGCCGCCACGGATCATCGCGAAGGACTCGGCCGAGTTGAAGATCGACGCGCCGGTGCGGGCGGTCACGGTCTGCTTGCCGGCGTTGATCATGTCGGCGTCCAGCTGCGCTTCGGTGGGGAATTCCCCCATGCCCAGCAGGCCGTTCTCCGATTGCAGCATCACGTCCATATCCGCCGGGACGTAGTTGGCCACCAGGGTCGGGATGCCGATGCCAAGGTTGACGTAGTAGCCGTCCTTGAGTTCACGGGCTACACGTTGTGCCATTTGTTCGCGGGTAAGTGCCATGCTCAGGTTCTCTTTGTTGTTCTGCGCGGGGTCGGGTCAGGCTTTGACGGTGCGTTTTTCGATACGCTTCTCGAACGTGCCGACGATGACCCGGTCGACGTAGATGCCCGGGGTATGGATCTCGGTAGGCAGCAGCACGCCTGGCTCGACGATCTCCTCGACCTCCACCACGGTGATCTTGCCGGCGGTGGCGGCCAGCGGGTTGAAGTTCTGCGCGGTGTTGCGGTACACCACGTTGCCGTAGTGGTCGGCCTTCCAGCCCTTGACGATGGCGAAGTCACCGGTGATGGCTTCTTCGAGGATGTACTTGCGCCCGTTGAATTCGCGCACTTCCTTGCCTTCGGCCACCGGGGTGCCGTAGCCGGTGGCGGTGAAGAAGGCCGGGATGCCGGCGCCGCCGGCGCGCATCTTCTCGGCCAGGGTGCCTTGCGGGGTAAGTTCCACTTCCAGCTCGCCGCTGAGCAGCTGACGCTCGAACTCGGCGTTTTCGCCCACATACGAGGCGACCATCTTGCGGATCTGGTGGTCTTCGAGCAGCACGCCCAGGCCAAAGCCGTCGACGCCGCAGTTGTTGGACACCACGGTCAGGCCGCGCACGCCACGGCGCTTGATCTCGGCAATGAGGTTTTCAGGGATGCCGCACAGGCCGAAGCCGCCTGCCAGTACGGTCATGTTGTCGGCAAGGCCTTCGAGGGCCTCTTCATAGGTCGCTACGCGCTTGTCCAGTCCGGCCATGCTGATTCGCCTTTTGTAGTTGTAGAACCGACGAGGGTCGTCGGAGAGCGTCTGGGGCCATCTTCGCCCTTGGCCACTCATTTGTTAATTTTGTTTTTTTGATGGATTGATTGGTTATTCAAATCAATGTCGATGCGGGTAGGCTTGACCCGCCACAAAACCCTAAAGGACAGTAGACCACCCTCCCCACTTTGCAGGAGCCTTCCATGCGTACGCTCGAACTCGGCGACTCCACCGTACCCGTCATCGGCCAGGGCACCTGGTACATGGGCGAAGACCCCGGCCAGCAGAAAGCCGAGGTCGCCGCCCTGCAGCACGGCATCGACCTGGGCCTGACGTTGATCGACACCGCCGAAATGTATGCCGAGGGCGGCGCCGAGCGGGTGGTGGGCCAGGCCATCCAGGGGCGTCGCGAGCAGGTCTGCGTGGTCAGCAAGGTGTACCCGCACAACGCCAGCCGCAGCGGCATCCCCGCCGCCTGCGAGCGCAGCCTGCAGCGCCTGGGCACCGACCATATCGACCTGTACCTGCTGCACTGGCGCGGCCAGTACCCGCTGGAGGAAACCGTCGAAGCCTTCGAGCGCCTGCGCGAGGCCGGCAAGATCCGGCGCTGGGGCGTGTCCAACTTCGATACCGATGACCTGCGCGAGCTGGACAACCCGGCCTGCGCCACCAACCAGGTGCTGTACAACCCCGAGCAGCGCGGCATCGAGTTCGACCTGCTGCCCTACAGCCACAAGCGCCACTTGCCAACCATGGCCTACTGCCCGCTGGCCCAGGCCGGACGCCTGCTCAAAAACGCGACCCTCAACCAGATCGCCGAACGCCATGGCGCCACCGCGGCCCAGGTGGCGCTGGCCTGGGTAACCCGAGAAGACGGCGTGATCGCGATCCCCAAGGCGGTGGACAAGCGCCATGTGCAGCTCAATGCCGCCGCGGCCAGCCTGACCTTGAGCAGCGAAGACCTGCGCGCCATCGACCGCGCCTTCCCGCCGCCCACTCGCAAGCAGCGCCTGGCGATGGTGTGATCAGCGAAAGTCGCGGCTGCGCACATCCAGCCCGTGCAACAGCGGGCTGAGGTCTTCCAGGCGCTTCGCGATCAGGTGGCGCACGCCGTCGGCGCATTCGAGCGTACCCATCACCCGCAGCAGTTGCGAGCCCACCAGCACCCGGCGCTGACGCTCGGCCAGCTCGCGCCACACCACCACGTTGACCATGCCGAACTCATCCTCCAGGGTCACGAAGGTCACGCCGCTGGCAGTGCCTGGCCGCTGGCGCCCGGTGACCAGCCCCGCCACGCTCACCGCATCGCCGTGTTCGGCCCCCTCCAGGGCCTGCGAACTGCGACAGCCCAGGCCATTCAGGCGTCGGCGCAGCAGGCTCAGCGGGTGCGGGCCCAATGTGGTGCCGACGCTGGCATAGTCGGCAAACAGGTCCTCGCCCACGCTGGGCACCGGCAGGTTCACCGGCGCTTCACGGGGCGGCTCCACCCCGGCGAACAGCGGCAGTTGCGCCTGCACCGCCGCCACTTCCCAGCGCGCCTGATAACGGTGCCCGGCCAGGGCGCCCAGGGCCCCGGCATCGGCCAGCAGCGCCCGCGCCCGCGCATCCAGGCCGGCACGCAGGCACAGGTCGGCCACATCGCCGAACGCCCGCTGCGCCCTGGCCTGTGCCAGGCGCAGGGCATCGTCCTGGCGAAAGCCGCGCACCTGGCGCAGGCCAAGGCGCAGCGCCAGTTCATCGCCGCCCACCGGCTCCAGGCTGCAGTCCCACTGGCTGTGCTGCACATCCACCGGGCGAATCTGGATGCGGTGGCGGCGCGCGTCCTGCAGGATCTGGTCCGGGCTGTAGAAGCCCATCGGCCAGCTGTTGATCAGCGCACAGGCGAAGATCGCCGGCTCGTGGCACTTGAGCCAGCAACTGGCGTAGGTCAGCAAGGCAAAGCTGGCCGCGTGGGACTCGGGGAACCCGTAGCTGCCAAAGCCCTTGATCTGCTCGAAGATGCGCTCGGCGAACTCGACGCTGTAGCCGTTGTTCAGCATGCCCCGGGTCAGCCGCTCGCGGTGTGGCTCCAGCCCGCCGTGACGTTTCCAGGCGGCCATCGAACGGCGCAACTGGTCGGCCTCGCCCGCCGTATAGTCGGCGGCCACCATGGCCAGCTCCATCACCTGTTCCTGAAACAGCGGCACGCCCAGGGTGCGCTCGAAGACCTTCTTCAGCGCATCCGACGGGTAGGTCACCTGCTCCTGCTTGTTACGCCGGCGCAGGTACGGGTGCACCATGTCGCCCTGGATCGGCCCGGGGCGCACGATGGCCACCTCGATCACCAGGTCGTAGAACTCGCGTGGCTTGAGCCGCGGCAGCATGGCCATCTGCGCCCGTGACTCGATCTGGAACACCCCCACGGTATCGGCACGGCCGATCATGTCGTAGGTGGGGACATCGTCCGGCGGCAGGGTCGCGATGGTCAGCTCGCGCCCGCGGTGGTAGCGCACCAGGTCGAAGCAGCGGCGCAAGGCGCTGAGCATGCCCAGGGCCAGGATATCGACCTTGAGCAGGCCGACCATGTCCAGGTCGTCCTTGTCCCACTGGATCACCGTGCGTTCGTCCATGGCGGCGTTCTCCACCGGCACCAGGGTGTCCAGTGGCTGCTCGGAAATCACGAAGCCACCAGGGTGCTGCGACAGGTGCCGGGGGAAGCCGATCAGCTCGCCGGTCAAGGTCAGCACCCGGTGCAGCAGCGGGCTGTCGGGGTCGAAACCGGCTTCGCGCAACCGCTCCGGCGGCGGGATGCGGTCGGTCCAGCGCCCGCAGCAATCGGCCAGGGCGTTGATCTGGTCGGGCGGCAGCCCCAGCACCCGGGCAATGTCGCGCACCGCCCCGGCGGCATGGTAGGTGCTGGCCACGGCCGTCAGGGCGGCGCGGTGGCGGCCATAGCGGTTGAACACGTATTGCAGCACCTCTTCGCGCCGTTCGTGCTCGAAGTCCACGTCGATGTCCGGCGGCTCGTCGCGTTCACGCGATAAAAAGCGCTCGAACAGCAGGTGCGTGCGGGTCGGGTCCAGCTCGGTGATGCCCAGCACGAAGCACACCACCGAGTTGGCTGCCGAGCCCCGGCCCTGGCACAGGATGCCCTGGCCACGGGCAAAATGAACGATGTCGTAGACAGTCAGGAAGTAGCTCTCGTAGCCCAGCTCGGCGATCAGCGCCAGTTCGTGTTCGAGGGTCTGGCGCACGGCCGGCTCGATTCCCCCCGGCCAGCGCCACGGCACCTGGCGTTCGCACAGCGTGCGCAGCCAGCCGGTCGGCGTGTACCCCTCGGGCACCACTTCGCGCGGGTACTGGTAGCGCAACTGGCCGAGGTCGAAGGTGCAGCGCCGGGCAATCTCCAGGGTGGCCTCAAGCAGGTGGGCCGGGTACAGCTCGGCCAGTTGCGCCAGGGGCCGCAGGTGCCGCTCGCCATTGGCAAACAGGTGCTGCCCGGCACCGGCCACGGTGCTGTGATGGCGCAGCGCGCTCATGCAGTCCTGCAGCGCGCGCCGCCCACGCGCATGCATGTGCACGTCGCCACAGGCCACGGCGCGCAGGTTCAGGCTCGCGGCCAACCCCTGCAGTTGTTGCAGGCGCTGATGGTCGTCGGCACCGCGATGCAGTTGCACCGCCAACCACAGGCGCTCGCCGAACACCTCGCGCAGCCACAGGCCGGGGCCGGCCTGCAACGGCTCGTCCGGCACCCACAGCGCCAGCAGGCCGTGCAGCGGGCCGGCGAAGTCTTCGCGCAGCAGCTGGTATTCGCCCTTTTTCGCCCGGCGCCGCGCCAGGGTGATGAGCCGGCACAGGTGCTGGTAGCCGCTCAGGTTTTCGACCAGCAGCACCAGCCTGGGGCCGTCGTGCACCCGCACCTCGCTGCCGACGATCAGCTTGAGGCCCGTCTCCCTGGCCGCCTGCCAGGCGCGCACGATACCGGCCAGGGTGCATTCGTCTGTGATCGCCAGGGCCTGGTAGCCCTGCTGGTGCGCCCGCTCGAACAGCTCGCGGGCACTCGAGGCCCCGCGCTGGAAGGTGAAGTTCGACAGGCAGTGCAGCTCGGCATAGCCCACGCTCATGCGAACCAGCCCTGCAGCCACAACGGCCCGCCTTCGCCCAGTGGCCGGTAGGCCCAGCCGCGCTGGCCGGCCGGGGTTTCGACCAGGTAGTAGTCACGCCGTACATCGCCGCCATCCCACCAGCCGGATTCGATCCGCTCGGGCCCGGCCAGCAGGCGCAGGCCCTCGGGCGCCAAGGCCTGCGGCTCGGCCAGCAGCCAGCCCGGGCGCGGCGGCCCGCCCGGCGCACGGGCCAGCGGCGGGG
>NZ_JASCPN010000119.1:0-5790 GCF_029960155.1 Pseudomonas sp. PS01300
GGCTTGACCCGCGATGGGGGCCACGCGATCAGGAAGTACCGCGTCGCTCGCATCGCGGGTCAAGCCCGCTCCCACAGGGATATGTCTGCACCTTTTCTGTTGGTCAGTGACGGAAGTGGCGCATGCCGGTGAACACCATCGCGATGCCGGCTTCGTCGGCCGCGGCAATCACCTCGGCATCACGCATCGAACCGCCCGGCTGGATCACCGCAGTGATACCCACCTTGGCCGCATTGTCGATACCGTCGCGGAACGGGAAGAACGCATCCGAGGCCATGACCGCACCCTGTACCTGCAGGCCGGCATGCTCGGCCTTGATCGCGGCAATGCGCGCCGAGTTCACGCGGCTCATCTGGCCGGCGCCGACACCGATGGTCTGGCGGTTCTTGGCGTAGACGATGGCGTTGGACTTGACGTACTTGGCCACTTTCCAGGCGAAGATCAGGTCGTGGATTTCCTGCTCGGTCGGCGCACGCTTGGTCACCACCTTCAGGTCGCCCTCGGTGATCATGCCGATGTCGCGGCTCTGTACCAGCAGGCCGCCGGTGACGCGCTTGTAGTCCCAGGCAGCGGCACGCTCGGCCGACCACTGGCCGCACGCCAGCAGGCGCACGTTGGCCTTGGCGGCCACCACGGCGCGGGCTTCTTCGCTCACGCTCGGGGCGATGATCACTTCGACGAACTGACGCTCGACGATGGCCTTGGCGGTTTCGGCATCCAGCTCGCGGTTGAACGCGATGATGCCGCCGAAGGCTGATTCGGTATCGGTGGCGTAGGCCAGCTCGTAGGCCTGGCGGATGCCGCCCTCGGCGTCCGGGCTGACGGCCACGCCGCACGGGTTGGCGTGCTTGACGATCACGCAGGCCGGCTTGACGAAGCTCTTGACGCATTCCAGCGCGGCGTCGGTGTCGGCCACGTTGTTGTACGACAGCTCCTTGCCCTGCAGCTGGGTGGCGGTGGCGATGCCGGCCTCGCTCGGCTTGGCCTCGACGTAGAACGCCGCGCTCTGGTGCGGGTTCTCGCCGTAGCGCATTTCCTGGGCCTTGATGAACTGGCTGTTGAAGGTGCGCGGGAACTGGCTGCGGTCTTCGGTGCTCAGGGTGTCGGCCGACTGGTTCACGGTGCCCATGTAGTTGGCGATCATGCCGTCGTAGGCGGCGGTGTGCTCGAACGCCTTGAGCATCAGGTCGAAGCGCTGGGCGTAGGTCAGGCCACCGGCTTTGAGGCTCTCGAGGACCTGGCCGTAGTCGCTGGCGTTGACCACGATGGCCACGTCCTTGTGGTTCTTGGCCGCCGAGCGAACCATGGTCGGGCCGCCGATGTCGATGTTCTCGATGGCGGTCGGCAGGTCGCAGCCCGGCTTGGAGATGGTGGCTTCGAAGGGGTACAGGTTGACGGCGACCAGGTCGATCGGCTTGATCCCGTGCTCGGCCATGATGGCGTCATCGGTACCGCGACGGCCGAGGATGCCACCGTGGATCTTGGGGTGCAGGGTCTTGACCCGGCCGTCCATCATTTCGGCAAAGCCGGTGTAGTCGGCAACTTCCACCGCGGCGACGCCATTGTCCTGGAGCAACTTGAAGGTGCCACCGGTGGACAGGATCTCGACGCCGAGCTGTTGCAGCTCACGGGCGAATTCGAGGATTCCGGTCTTGTCGGAAACGCTGATCAAGGCGCGGCGGATCGGCAGGCGGGTAGTCTGGTCGGTCATTTCAGATTCCATAACGCGGTGGAGTCAGCAAAAAAGGCGACCTCATCGAATGGGAGCCGCCTTTTCTGGTGTGGATTCGTTGTTACAGCAGATCGTACTGCTTGAGCTTCTTGCGCAAGGTGCCCCGGTTGAGCCCCAGCAGCTCGCTGGCCTTGGTCTGGTTGCCCTTGACGTAGTTCATCACGCTTTCGAGCAAGGGTGCCTCGACTTCAGAGAGCACCAGGTTGTACACGTCCGTGACAGCAGCGCCCTCGAGGTGCGCAAAGTAGTTGTGCAGCGCCTTCTCCACGCTCCCGCGAAGGGTCTGGCCCTCTTCGCTCGGGGTGTTCAGGTGCTGTTTCAGGTTGACGTTGTCGCTCACGGGCGTTGTTCCACTCACTAAAGTCTCGGTCATCATCGTCATGCGGCCACCCCTTGTCCGTCCTCTGTCTCAAGGCTCTGTTCACGTTCGCGGAAAAACTCGCGAACGTCGGCGCACTGCGCGTGTGTTTCTTCCAAACCATTGAAGCGGGCGCGAAACTCCCTGGCGCCCGGTAACGTTGCCAGGTACCAGCCCACATGCTTGCGGGCGATACGCACACCCATCACATCGCCATAGAAGGCGTGCAGCGCGGCCAGGTGCTCCAGCAGAATTCGTTCCACTTCAGCCAACTGCGGTGCCGGCAACAGCTCGCCGGTGCGCAGGTAGTGCTCGACCTCGCGAAAGATCCACGGCCGCCCCTGGGCGGCGCGGCCGATCAGCAGGCCGTCGGCGCCGGTGGCGTCGAGCACCTGTCGGGCCTTTTGCGGCGACGTGATGTCGCCATTGGCAAATACCGGTATCGACACCGCCTGCTTGATGGCGGCGATGGTGTCGTACTCGGCGTCGCCGGTGTACAGGTCGGCACGGGTGCGGCCATGTACGGCCAGTGCCTGAATGCCTGCCTGCTCGGCGATCTTCGCCACGGTCAGGCCATTCTTGTTGTCCCGGTCCCAGCCGGTGCGGATCTTGAGGGTAACGGGTACGTCCACGGCGGCGACCACCGCCTGGAGGATCTCGTTGACCAGTACTTCATCCTTCAATAAAGCAGAGCCTGCAGCTTTGTTGCAGACTTTTTTTGCCGGGCAGCCCATGTTGATATCGATGATCTGCGCGCCGGCCTCGACATTGGCCCGGGCTGCGGCCGCGAGCATCTGCGCGTCACCGCCGGCGATCTGCACCGAGCGGGGCTCGGGATCGCCATCGTGAATCATGCGCAGGCGCGACTTGCGGCTGTTCCACAGGCTCATGTCGCTGCTGACCATTTCGGACACCACCAGGCCTGCGCCCATTCGTCGGCACAGCTGACGAAAAGGCTGGTCCGTGACCCCGGCCATCGGGGCAAGGATCAGGGCGTTCTGCAGTGTGTATGGGCCGATGCGTACCGCCGACATAGGAGTTCCCTGTTGTGGGGGCCGATCTTAGAGTTCGAAAAAGGGTGGGCATGATACCCGCTCTCGGTGACCGGATAAAGGTCGATCTGGATAAAATATGAACAGTTTGAGCGGCAAGCGACAAGCTTCAAGCCCCAGCCAAAAGCAGGAGTGGCGTGATACCGCGCTTTTCTCTTGCCGCCTGAAGCTTGCCGCTGGTCGCTGGGTTTACTCCGGCGAGCGGAAGCTCAGGCTGTAGTTGACCGCCTTCGGGCCCGGATCGAGGATGTCCAGGGCGATGTGGATCGGGGTCTGGCTGGGCATTTCGGCCTTGCCGGCCAGCTCGCCGCTCAGGTACTCGCCGGGCTTGAAGCGACGGCTGGCGATCAGTTGGCCGTTGAGGTCGGCAAACCGCAGCTCCAGCAGCGGGAATGGCTGCGAGAAGGGCGCACGATTGTAGATGATCGCGTCCACGATCAACGCGCCGGCAAAGTCCGGGTGGCTGCGGACCACCAGGTTGCTGCTCTTGATGCGGGCGATGTCGACCTTGGAAGGCACTTCGCAGCCCAGTTGCGGGCACAGCTGCTGGAACCAGGGGCGGTACTGGTCCTGGCGGGCCAGTTCGTCGAAGTGATAGGCGATGTACTGGCCAGCCAGTGCCGCGCCAGCCAGCAGAGTCAGCAGCGCCCACAGCAGGCGCCGGCCCCAGTGGCTGCGCGGCTTCTGCCAGTCGAGCTGCAGCGGGTCGTCGACGATGTCGACCAGCGCCGGCTTGCGCGGCGAGCGTGCGGCCATCGGGCCAAGGTCGGGTTCGTGGCGGGTATTCGGGGCGTCGTCGAGCGCCGGGTCCGGCGTATCGGGCTCATCACCCGGGTCGCGTGCCGACAGGTGCTCGGCCACCACGTCGGGGTCGTGGAGGGGCTGCTCGCGCAGCGGGGGCTCGTCATCCAGGCCGTCCAGGTCCAGCGACAGCGAGGGTTCGGTGCGCTCGCCCGGCAGCGCCACGACAGCCGGGACGGGTTCGTCGACCAGCGGCGGCTGCGGCGTTGCCTGGGCTTCGCGTTCGTCGGCGGGGCTGCTGAACAGGCTGTCGGTGTACGAGGTGTCGTCCGGGCCGTCGCGCTGGGCGCTGAGGCTGTCCTCGCGGCGTGGCGCCAGGTCGAAGTCTTCGGCCTGGCTGCGCTTGAACTCGCTGATCGGCTGGATTTCGCGTTGCTCCAGGCGGGCGAGTTCCTGGTCGAGGTCCAGTTGGTCGAGGTCGACGTCCAGCGCGCTGGCCGTCCATTCGCGCTGGCTGATCGGCGCGGGGGCCGGCTGCGCTGGCTGCGGTGCATGTTCGGGTTCGGCCACCGGCGCAGGCAACGGCATTGCCGGCGGCAGCGCGGGGGCGACCTGCAGCGCCTGTTGCGCTGCACTCTGCTCCAGCAGCTGCTTGGCGGCGTTGAATACCTGCAGGCAATTGCCGCAGCGCACTACCCCGCGGGCCACACTCAATTGAGTGTGGCTGACGCGAAAGCTGGTCTGGCAATGCGGGCACTGGGTGACGAAACTGTCGGTCATGCGGCGGTCCGGGTTGTGCAGAGTTGTAGTCTAGGCGCAGTTAGCGCCGGCGACCACTGATGCGTACCCAGCCATCGCGCACGGCGATCGGGTCCAGGTCGAAGTCCTTGGCGTAGGCAGCGGCCACTTCATCGCCCTGTTCGGCGAGGATGCCCGACAGCGCCAGCAGGCCGCCGGGGCGTACCAGGCCGGACAGCTGCGGGGCCAGCGAGACCAGCGGGCCGGCGAGGATGTTGGCTACCAGCACGTCGGCCTGCATGGCCGGCATGTCCTGGGGCAGGTACAGGTCGAACAGCGCGTCGGCGATGCCGTTGCGCCCGGCATTGTCGCGCGAGGCCTCGATGGCCTGCACGTCGATGTCGGTGCCCACCGCCTTGCGTGCGCCCAGCAGCAGCGCGGCGATGGCGAGGATGCCCGAGCCGCAGCCGAAGTCGAGTACTTCAGTGCCGTTCAGGTCCTGGCCGTCGAGCCATTCCAGGCACAGGGCGGTGGTCGGGTGGGTGCCGGTGCCGAACGCCAGGCCCGGGTCGAGCAGCAGGTTGACGGCGTCCGGCTCGGGGGCGGCGTGCCAGCTGGGCACGATCCACAGGCGCTGGCCGAAGCGCATGGGCTGGAAGTTGTCCATCCAGCTGCGTTCCCAGTCCTGGTCTTCGATCACTTCGGCCTGGTGCTCGGGCAGGGCGGCCCCGGTCAGCAGTTGCAGGTGGGCAAACACTGCCTCGGGTTCGGCGTCGGCTTCGAACAGGGCCAGCAGGTGGGTGTGCGACCACAGCGGGGTGGTGTTGAGGTCCGGTTCGAAGATCGGCTGGTCTTCGGCGTCCATGAAGGTGACGGAGACGGCGCCGACTTCGAGCAGGGCATCTTCGTAGGTTTCGGCTTGTTCCGGGCTGATGGCCAGACGTACTTGCAGCCAGGGCATGGCGGGCACCTTTGGGTAATTCGTGGAGGGCAGCCGCTGGGGGCTGCGCGAAGCGCGCCAGTTTACTTGAGTGCGAGGGGTTTGTATCGGGGGCGCTGCAGTGTCTGTACTGGCGTGATCGCGGGTCAAGCCCGCTCCCACAGAGACGGCAGTGATCCCTGTGGGAGCGGGCTTGGCCCGCGCTAGGGCTGCAGAGCCGCCCACGAGA